>NZ_JARGYT010000091.1:0-4713 GCF_034470605.1 Candidatus Cyrtobacter comes | reverse complement strand
AATCGACGCTTAGCATTACGATTTGAGAAATCCGATCTCTCTTTCCTTGCCTTTATAGCTTTAGCATCTATTAAATACAACCTTTGTTAACAGTGCCTAACACGTGTTGTACTATTTCTTATATTTGTCAATAGCTTTGTCCGGTATTTACATGCCAACTGCAGGCTGTCCAACTATCAGCTCGATATAGATACGATCTATCGAAATAAGAGAAAAGAATTAATTAATATATATTTAGAAGTACAAAAAGAGAAATATCCATTTATGTTTGATGGAGAATATCTTATGAAAAAGGAATTCGGTATGGCATTTCAAGATGTACGAAGCGCCGAAAATACACTTATAGAACTTAATACAGATAACGAATCCGAAGATAGCCACCAGCGGTATAGAAGCATAAAATGCGGTATTCAGAAAGATATAGTAGAATTAATAGATAATTTAGTCCAGAAAATAGAATCAGGCAAAAGAGAATATAACAACAAAACCAAGGATTTTATAAACCAACATGATAATAAACCGCCGGAGGATTTTCCTAAAAATGAAAAGGCCAGTAGTTATACATTCGAAGATAACATAAATAGCAATGCATCTGCTAATACATATAGAGCACCAGAGATTCATCAAATAAACTCATCTGCAAAACGCTTTTTTATACCTAAAATCAGCCTGGAATATGAGAATAAAATACTTACATCATCAGTATTATTTGGTGAGAATTCTGCTAAATACCTTGAGCTTGGCATGAAAATTAGCACTAATGTTAGCTTTAGTGTCTTATATTTATTATGCAATGCAAAAAGCCAAAATTTAGAAGAGAGCATACATATGAGGCTAGTCTCACTAAAACGGTTAAATATATATAATGATTTTTATGCTGCTTTTTTAATAGGAGACTTTTTATATTGCGCAAATATATCAGGTGATGGCATATCAGAAAATCTCTACGGCGAAAAGAAAGTACCATCTTTTGGCATTACCATTGGTAAAAAAATAGTATTAACAGATTCAATAAATCTACTATTTGAGTATTCTTTTATCCATACAAGCAAAAATACACTTAGCGTTACTTATAATAATACTTTTCATAAAGAGATCTGCTTTGGCCCTATACAGCTATTAGGTATCGGCATAAGCTTTAAGCTTTAAGCTTAAAGCTTAAAAACCCAAAATAAAATCAGTTGAGATTTGCTTGTAGATACCTTGTATCTATAGAGAAATGGTAACTTGATATAAATAAAATATTTACAAGGTTAGCTATATAACTCTTTTATGACGACTGATCTATAAATCAACCCTCTCTATACTCACAAGATCAGAATCTAGCCGAAAAGCTTTTACTTAATATAAAAAGCGGTATTATTAAAAGAATTGACGAATTCGATAAATCCATACAATACTTCATGCAAATACTTAAATGCCTAAATTTCAACTTAACTCACAATAGCGAACGTCTTTCAGTTTAAGTATTTATGAAATCATAAAGCTAAAGTACATAGCCGCTAGCAGAGTCTATGAATAGGTGTTCAGCGCTTAACCCAAGCAGGTATAAAGCGACTGAACACAACCAATAGGCTATATATGAAAGAAAATATCCCCCACCCTACTAAAGTAGCCTGAGCGCCTTAGCAGATTCCTTATTGTTAGAAATCGCTATCTCGAACTCAACCTTTTGGCCATTAACAAAGTTAGAAGTCGATATACCAGCTCTCCCGACTTCTGAGATGTGTACAAACACATCTTTTGATTTCCCATTCACCTCAATAAATCCATAACCCTTTGTAGGATCGAACCATTTTATTGTACCTTGTAGTTTCATATTGTAAAGTTATCGTAAGTAAGTCCGCCTCAGCCATAAGCCTTGCGGGTTCGCATGACATTATAAAGCATATAATTATAAAATGCACTCACTATTAGTTTGCGAAAATTGAGATAATAAAGATAACATTTATGATCCGCGCAATGTGTTATCTTGCAAATTTAGTATAAAACATTATCAGCTCCATAGATCACTAAAAGATACAGAACTTAATCTACATAATACCCATTAACATAACACATGTTAAATATTTCAATTACGTTATGTGATTTTATTAATTTACTCTATATAAATTAGGAATTATGGTGCTTGCAATTAACGCATTTTATTTGTTAACATGCGCGCATATTTTTTCTTATTTGTAAGATGGAAAGAACTTTATGTATAATAAAGCCTGATGCGTTTAAATATGGCTACGTATCTGGGATAGAGGCGGAAATAAAGAATGCAGGATTTAATGTGGTGAAGAGCCTCGAAAAGAGACTTTCCGAACAGGAAGCCAGGGAGTTTTATGCGGAACACGGCTCGAGGTCGTTTTTTCCTTCGTTGGTAAATTACATGACATCTGGGAGCGTTTTGATTTGTGTCCTTGAGCATGTTGATGGGATTAAAAAATTCAGAGAGCTCATGGGGGCAACCAACCCAATTGATGCAAAAGATGGAACAATAAGAAAAAAGTATGGAACTAGTATAGATGAAAATGCAATTCATGGCTCAGATTCTAAGGACGCAGCGCAGAGAGAAATAAAATTTTTCTTCGGTTAATGCATAAGATATCAAGAATAATTGGAAGGCAGATATTGGATAGTAGGGGGAATCCTACTATAGAGGTTGATCTTTATCTTGATACTGGAGCATGGGGTAGGGCGTCAGTTCCCAGTGGCGCGTCACTGGGATTAATGGAAGCTATTGAAAAAAGAGATGGTGACCTTACTTGCTTTAGAGGAAAAAGCGTTAACCGTATAGTTAACTCAGTAAATACGTATTTAGCAGACAGTTTAAGTAATAGAATTTTTGACACACAAGAGGCGTTAGATCATTTTCTAATTGCTTTAGATGGCACAAAAAATAAATCTAATCTTGGCGCAAATACTACTTTAGCCATTTCTCTTGCATTTGCAAAAGCAATTCAGCCAAAGCTTTTCCTTGGTATATTGGGGAATAATATAATAAGAAAAATGCCTGTTCCAATGTTAAACTTTATAAACGGAGGAGAGCATGCTCAAAACGAGCTAGATATACAGGAATTCATGATATTACCCACCTTCCAGGGAACATTTATGGATAAAATGGAAGTAGCTCATCAGATTTTTTACAAATTGAGAGATTTGTTGAGTAAAAATGGATATAGTACCGCACTTGGTGATGAAGGTGGGTTTGCACCAACCTTAAGAAATACCAAGGAAGCGCTAGACTTTCTTTCAGAAAGTGCAATTGAGTTTCAGGGAAAGGTCTATTTTGCTTTAGATTGTGCGGCAAACTCCTTTTTTAAGGAAGATCATTATTTATTTGAGAACAAAAAACTCTCAACGCAAGAAATGCTTTCTTATTATACAAAACTAGTGAATGATTATCCGATCATCAGCATGGAAGACCCATTTTCCGAGCGTGATTTAGATGGCTGGGTAGAAGCTACAAAATTATTAGGAAAAAAGATATTATTGGTAGGTGATGATATTTTTGTAACTAATAAGGAGTTATTTGATAAATATTCAAAAATGAATATTGCAAACTCTATACTCATCAAAATGAATCAGGTTGGTACATTAACTGAAACAATAGAGACGGCGGAGGCCGCAAAGGCAAGCGGCTATAAGATTATAGCGTCACACAGGTCTGGTGAAACAGAGGATGTCTCACTCTCACATTTAGCTATTGGCCTAGAAGCAGATTATATAAAAGCTGGCTCAATCTGTAGAACGGAAAGGGTATGTAAATATAATGAATTAATCCGTATAGAAAGTGAGCATCTTATTTATTGATACAGCCTTAAGGCAATGTATTGTTGCATTGAAGTGCGGCGATTCGTTTTTTTTTAGGATCTTATCTCAAGAAAATCAGCATGCAAGCAATCTAAATATACTAATAGACGAAGTATTAAATGAGGCAAAAATCTCTTACAGTGACCTTTCTATTGTTGTTGTAACGGTTGGGCCTGGGAGCTTTACAGGTATTAGAGTCGGAATGTCTGCTGCATATGCTATCAACGCAGTTTATGACACTGCGATATATGGGATTAGCACTTTAGAAATTTTTGCTTATATAAAAGAATGTAATTCAATTGTTAGCTCTGAAGCCGGTAGGGATAGATTTTACATACAACACTTTTCATCTGATAAGGTACCATCCTCACCAATACAACTATTCCATAAGGACGAACTGAACAACTATAATAGCTCTATAGCCGGAGCATACATTGGCGAGAGCTACAATGCTCACGATATTTTAAAGGCTTTTCACTATAAATTAAAAAATTTTCCCGTAGTAACGCAGCTACCCTCTCCTATATATATAAACAACGCAATATATTGATATACTGATAAGGGAGACCATACATTTCTCCCTCTCTACTTTATAGAAATATAATAAAGAAAGCATTGGCGCGTCCTAATCTAAAACTCATCTCTTAATCTAGAAATATTGAGCAAAATGCGCCATCATTTCTTGCTATTGTATAAATTAGAAATATTGTTTTGAGAACCCAATATCTCGTGAATTTCACGCTCGCTATATCTTATACTAGATAAATTTTAATATAAATTTATCTTATTAAGCAGTAGGCACTGTTAACAAAGGTTGTATTTAATAGATGCTAAAGCTATAAAGGCAAGGAAAGAGAGATCGGATTTCTCAAATCGTAATGCTAAGCGTCGATTTTCTTTGAGTTTAGCGAA
>NZ_JARGYT010000090.1:0-4741 GCF_034470605.1 Candidatus Cyrtobacter comes | reverse complement strand
GGAAACAACCTTTTATCCATCTAAATACCATATTTATCGCCTCCAATATAATATTGCATCTTTTCCATTATTTGGCAAAACCTTTGTTAACAGTGCCTATCTCTTTTACTTTTTTGATTCTGTTTTCTTCAGCTCTGTTCATATCTAGCTCCCTGTCTCCTACTCCATAGTCTCCTCCCTTGATTCTTTCTATTGTCTCTTCTTTTATCAGCCAGGAAAAGTTTGCTCTAAAGCTCTTTTTCTTTTCTCCCATTAAAAACTCACTCCCGTTAATTGCTATTGCATATGACCTCCATTTTTCTATGTCACAGTCAAAGTGCTCTCTCCATATGTGTAGCAATGTATGCCTGTTCTTCTTCGAGCTATAGAATGGTATTGGTCTGATTGAGTGTTTGAATACTTCGTTCCATTCTCGTTCCATTATTTGTAGTGTTTCTTGTTGGCTAGGTCCATGATTATCTTGTGAGTTAAGTTTATGATTTGTAATTTCTTTTGATGTCGAGATCTCATGTACCTCTTCAGCTACATCTTTTTTAGGTACTACATGCTGTGGTTCTGCTTGTATATGCTGTGATTCTGCCTGTTTGCAAGGCTTATCAGCTTTAACTCCATAACCTCCGCTTAGGACCTTTATCACAACATCTTCTCTTGTTAAAAATCCAAACTGTGGTTTAAAGTTCTTGTTGAGTTTACCCATCAGATATCTACTGCTTGCTACACTTTTTGCGTACTTGATCCAGTTTTCTAGGTTGTTTCCAAAGTGATCCTTAGGTAATGCTGGTATGATTTTAGCTATTATCGCTATTATCCTACCAATTTACATTTTACTAAGGATTAATGGTATTAAGTTATATTATAATGAATTACATAGTGATTACTGGATATATATCTCTCTCTTTAGTAGCTTATGTTGGTAATATATTAGCTGAAATTGCCAATATATTGTTGTAATCTTAAAAAGAAGCTAGAAGTAGTTTTCTTCTAGCTTGTTAAGTCTAAGATGTAAAACCAGCTATATTCTTCTCTCCCAAATTAACACATCCAACAACTTGGCGCCCAAGAAGTGTTTTTGGCGCGTAATGCACAGTAACCTGAGCTTGCAGTACTCCAATCTCAGGACCAAAATTTATCCATACTTTAAATACCGACTTTTTAGCTCTTGAAAATTCTTCTAGTTTCACAATCGTACCGGAATGCAACTTCACACGTTTAAATTCTTCGCATGTTATTATTGTCATTTGCTACCCTCGATTTAATCTATAATTTTTATTAAATTTTCTTTTTCATCTGCTTTAACCAGCAATAAACCTCTTGCATAATTTCACATATAGCTAATCCAGCATATAATACAGTTATAAAAAATGCACAATCAACCCAAGCGCCAGGGAGTTTTATACGACTCTTATAATATTGCTTTCCTTTTTTATTATGAGCTATTATTTTAGCTACTTAAAGTCAAGTCCTTAAGTATTCTGTCATTGAAGATGAGTGGATTATTTTATAGGACATAAATATTTGAAGGTTTCATCAAAATGAAAAAGAAAATTTTAACCGGTGATAGACCAACTGGTAAATTACACTTAGGACATTACATTGGCTCTTTGCAAAATAGAGTAAGGTTGCAGCATGAATTTGAACAATATGTCATGATCGCTGATGTTCAGGCCCTTACTGACAACTTTGAAGATCCAACAAAAATTACAGAGAATGTGTTTGAGGTAGCAAAGGATTATTTGAGCGTTGGTATTGATCCTGAAATTACAACTATTTTAATTCAATCTCAGATACCTGAAATTGCTGAGCTGACTGTTTATTATCTAAATCTTGTTACTTTAGGAAGGCTTGAAAGAAATCCTACTGTTAAAACAGAGATTCAGCAGAAGGGGTATGATGATTCAATTCCTGCTGGCTTTTTCTGCTATCCGGTAAGTCAAGCTGCAGATATTACAATATTTCAAGCTGAGGTTGTTCCTGTTGGAGATGATCAAGTTCCTATGATTGAACAAACAAATGAAATAGTTAGGAAATTTAATCGTATCTATAATTCAGAATGTCTTAGGGAATGCAAAGTTGTTTTGAGTAAATCATCACGATTAGTAGGTATAGATGGCAAAGCAAAAGCTAGTAAATCACTTGGAAATGCCATTTTTCTTTCAGATAGTGCAGATGAGGTAAAACGTAAAATATTTCAAATGTATACTGATCCAGCACATATCAAAGTAAGTGACCCAGGTAGGGTAGAAGGAAATGTTGTTTTTACTTATTTAGATGCATTTCACCCAAATGCTGATGAAGTAAAGAATTTAAAAGCGCATTATGAACGTGGGGGACTTGGTGACACTGCAATCAAAAATATTCTCAATGATGTGTTGCAAGAATTTTTACTCCCAATCCGAGAAAAACGTCTGGAATATACAAAAAATCAAATAATTAATATTCTTGAGCAAGGTACATTAAAAGCTCGCAAAACAGCTGTATTGACAATGGAGCAAGTACGCGAAGCGATTGGTGTGAAATATTTTTAAGTACAGAAGGATATGGTGGTGTAGCATACCTCAACACTAGATATGTATTCAGCTAGCCTATGGTTTTATGTACGATCTGTTTAGCACAATATATCCTATCTTTAGAATATAAAAATAATCGATGAATAACTTTGCTTAGATACATTGACTTTTTGGTATAGATTGAGTGTTTTTTAGGTCTGCTTTTGGATGATTTGGAGTTTCTTATAGCCAAATACCTCAGTTTAATGCTAACAAGCTTTTTTCATAAAGCTGCAAGTCTTATTAGTTGTGTCGGAAGAGAGTGGCCAAAATTTCCACAGAGACACCAATTGAAAAAGTGTTGATCATTAACTAAAAATCATCACTATGAAATATTTTATTATCTTCAGGAGATAAATATGAAGACACAGATTTTGCAGCAGAGGATGCGCAGGAATACATGAATTCTCAAGCAGAAGATGCATAAAAATATACAAATCCTATAACTTTATGAGTAACTGGAGTAATTATGCTTAAATAGTATAGAATTAGTTTTATAATAGTTTCCGAAAAGGTCTTTTGATACAAATTTGGTGTGATAATCCAGTCTATACTCTGCAAGCCTAGATTTTTTAGCTTATACCATCTTTAAGATTTGACTAATACGGCTTGAAAAATCAACTTATATACTTCACATACCTTTGCGACCACTAAATAAATTAACGGCCTTACTTCATTTATTACTTGTAAAGGAAATAAAACTATGTCACTACATTATAACATATGTATCAATTATATTGGTTTATGTTTTATAAAATACCATTTGTGCTCTTGGCTATTATTGTAGCAGTAATATTTATAGATCTACCATTAACGATACAACAAGTAGTATATTCGATCAGCATAACTATTAAATCATTCATAATTATGATATTGCCAATCGTGATTTTGTGCCTCTTATTTAAAACAATCGTATCATTATCAAATAATGCCAGTAAAATCATAGGGCTTATCTTTACATTAGTGTGCTGTTCCAACTTTCTATCTACATTTTTAAGTCATTATGTTGGGATAATTGTTTATAATTTTGATTTATCTATTTTAACTCCAAAAAATTCATTAGATTTGCAGCCTTTATGGGAATTGCATTTACCTACACTTATATCAAATGATAAAGCAATCTTTGCTGGAATAATATTAGGTTTTATGAGCTTAAAATTTTATCCAAAACTTGCAAATCTTTCCTCAAAATATGTGGTGTTTTATATACATAAGCTACTTTCTGGATTTATATATTTAATACCATTATTTATTGCTGGATTTATTATAAAGCTTAAATATGACGGCATAATAGAATCGATGCTTAAAAATTATTCAGTGATATTTATTGTAATAGCCTGCTCTCAATTTACTTATATACTCTTATCATATATCATACTTAACAAGTTCAATATTAAACAATCACTGAATAATCTAGCAAATATTATGCCTGCCGCTATCAGTGGGTTTAGTACAATGTCGAGCGCTGCAAGTATGCCACTTACCATAATAGGTGCAGAGCGCAATGCACGAAATAAAGATATTGCTAGATCTGTGATACCCGCTACAGTGAATATTCATCTTGTTGGTGATTGTTTTGCCATACCTATTTTTGCATACGCAGTGTTAAAAAGCTTTGGTATGTCTGAACCATCTTTAATGCAATATGTAATATTTGCTTCTTATTTTGTATTGGCTAAATTCTCTGTTGCTGCCATTCCGGGCGGTGGGATAATTGTGATGTTGCCGATATTGCAAGATTATCTTGGATTCAATGCTGATATGATGTCACTTATTACTGCGTTGTATATATTATTCGACCCTGTTATTACTTGCGCAAATGTTTTAGGCAATGGAGCATTTGCAAAGTTGATTGACAGAATTGTAGAATTTAAGTTTAGAGATAAAAAGATCGAGAGTGTTCATACAAAAAAAGATAGAAAAGCCTCTCTATGAACCTTAAAGATTTCTGGCATAGAAAGAGCGCAATTTAATAGATATATCAATCATCTCCTCCTTTTTTGAAACTACTTTGGTCCTCATTCTTCCAATGTGACGTCTAGTGTTGTCTTGCTCTATTGTATACTCCTTCCCTATAAAATCTTTTGGTAAGATAAGCTAATCCAATTATCTGTCTAAGATCTAGCATCGTTTTTCGAAGGTTTTAGCATAAACCAGACAATAGCTCTCCACGATCCAATACGTTAATAATCCAT
>NZ_JARGYT010000089.1:0-4811 GCF_034470605.1 Candidatus Cyrtobacter comes | reverse complement strand
AGGATACCTAAAGGACCATTTACCTTCAAAATCCAGTAAAGCCTGCATGGCGGATTCTTCATTTTTTGCTGTATATATGAGCTTTAAATCCGATGTAACTTCTTTATAATGCTTATAACTCACCAATTTTAGGCTGTTTCTATGAACTATACATAGCTGTACTATGGTTTTAGGGAATGTAGTCCTACAGGCGTGCTGAAGCAAATAGAATATACAGCGATCTTGCATCAGGCAGAAAAGATGACAGACCAGAAAGAATGTATAAAAGCACTGCCACCAGGAAATACACTGATAGTGTGGAAACTAGATAGGCTAGGAAGGAACATGAAAGATCTTGTGAACATGGTAGATACACTATGCAAGAAAGAAGTAGGGTTTAAAGTATTAGAGGGAGCAGAAATAGATACAAACACAAAGAATGGAAGGATGATATTTGGAATATTTGCAGCGCTCGCAGAATATGAGCGTGAACTAATCAAAGAAAGAACAAAAGCAGGACTAGAAGTAGCAAGAGCCAGGAAAGGAGGAAGGCCAAGGAAAATGGATAGAGCCGCGCTGCGAATGGCAGCAATGCAAAACAGAGAAGCCAAGCCATCAGAAATAGCAAAGAAGCTAAACATAACAACCACAACTTTGTATGAGTATGTTAATGGCGATGGGACCTTGAAGGAAAAGGGGGTGATAGTGCTTGGTGACATCAAATAAGATTGCATTTTATGAATGCGCAAATATAATACTATCAAGGTGTTATATTTGTTTCTATGCCAATACTTACAGTAAGGTTATCAGATGAAGTTCTACGGGAGGTGGATATGAAATCAAAGGCTTTAAATATTTCAAAGAATGCTTACATACAAAGAGCTATTAGTAATTTAAACTTTAAAATAAATGAAGATATAAAGAGAGAAAGACTTATACAAGCTAGTTATAAAGTCAGAGCTAACAGTATGGAAATTAATGCAGAATTTGATTCAATAGAATATGGGAAAAAAGTATAATTTTGGTGAAATATGGTTAGCAGATTTAAATCCAAGAATAGGTACGGAATCTGGGAAAGTAAGACCAGTGTTAATATTTCAGAATCAAATTTTATTAGATGAAAGCCATCCTTCCACAATTGTTTTGCCACTTACTACAAAATTAATCGATAATGCAGAACCTCTAAGAATTAGAGTGCGCGCAAGAGAATCTTTACAAAAAGATTCAGACATTATGATTGATCAAATTAGAGCAATAGATAATAAGAGGCTAGTTCAATTTTTATTAATGTGTGATGATGACGTCTTGCGGAAAGTACAATCATCTTTGGTAGATCTTTTGTGGTTAAGTAGAGATTAATTACTCTGTATGGGCGTATTAATGGTGATTGGGTCTTGAATGCGAAGTGTGGTTGATTTGTTATCAAGTTTTGTTTAGAGAGAGCGATGCTGAGCTTTTATAGTATGTAAGTAATATGATAAAAAGTCGTCTCCTTTTTCCAGATAATGGAAATGATTTGAAAGATAAAACATTTTTAAAGATACGTGATGAAAAGCAAAATGAGCTATTAAAAAATGCTTTTGAATGTTTATTTCAACAACAAAAAGATGCCAATAATTTGTGCTTAGATGAATATTCTGGTATCGGTAAAGAAAATGATGGACAGTGTCTTCAACGCTTAACAGAGCTAAGAGCGATTGGAATATTGCATAATATTGCAAAAATTAGTAAGAAATTTCAAATAGATGCCCCAACTAAGAAAGGGGCCCCTGATATTTGTTTAAGCCTAGATACTGGAGTAAAAGCTTATATTGAAGTAAAACACTTACCAGCAGAGCGGGAGAATAAAAAAGATTGCAAACCTATAGATGGATCTAGGTTAGAGGATGACAATGGAAATGTAATAGGAGCTATTAATTATGTTGGGTTTAGGGATTTAGATGGTAATGAATTTTTTCAAGAGCCTTGGGATGTTACGGTAATACGAACTCCACAGTTAAAGCTGACTGTAACAAGCTTAATAAGTGGCTTCATGAAAGAGCGGGATGGGCAATATAAAAAATGGAAATTGGAAAACAACGCGCCACTTATTATAGCTATAAATATATCCGAATTACAATCTACTTATTGTACAATTAAGTGATCAATTTGCACCACAGTTACCGAAAGAATTAACTAATACATCGGTAGATGATGATAAGTTACAGTGGCTAATCTCTGCTGAAGATTACACTTTAATTGTTAACAACAAGGCCAGAAATAAGTTAGATGAAGAATTTATTAATGCACTAAAAACATATAGCAAAATATCAATTAAGAGTTTTGATTAAAAAAGATGCCAATAGAGAAAGACTCTCTGATAAAAAGGAAAGAGATATCAGGAGTAGAAATTAATTCTGATACACGAGATGATATAATATATTATACAAGAACATTTTTCAAAAATATGGAAGATGCTAATGAAGTAGTATTTGGTCCATTTCATAAAAGCTACTCTGAAAGATTCCCACAGTTTGCCAAGTTTTTAGAAGAATTTCATTATCAATTTGAAAAAATTACTGTGAATTTAGATAAGTGCACCGTGAACTTGCGTGGTAAGGTTGTTAGTGATTCTTATGACATTGCTCGGGGGATAATGGACTGTATCTATAAAAAAATACAGGAATGTAGCACTATAAATGTACTAAATATAATAGAGTATATAGTGAAGTTGAATTATAGAATAGCTAATGATGATTATAAAAAAAGTGGGTGTTCACTAGAATCTCTATTGCAATTGCAACGCGTACATACTTATATTGAGATATTTATTCGTGATATCAATGAAATATTTAAGTCTCATTCTATAAATCTTACATTTATCAATAATGATGAAGGTTATAAGATAACACATATTCTACCAGATCAGTCAAAAGATGATATAGAATATCTTATACGACATGGAAGGAATGAAACTGTAAAAGAGCACATACAAAAAGCAGTTAATTGCTTATCGCTAGCGAAACCATCATATAGAACATGTATTAATGGGTGTGTTTTGGCAATGGAGACATATTTAAAAACTATTATTAAAAAGAATAAAGATATTCAAAATAAAATTGCTGGTGAGTTGTTAAATGACTCGCCTCAAGAACAAAAAAAGAATAAAGATATTGAAAAGAAAACTGCTGATGAGTTGTTAAATGACTTACTTAAAGAACAATGTTTAAAGGATAAAGGACATGCTGCATTATTTGAAGCACTAAAGAAATTCTATGGATATGCATCTAACACTACAAGGCACGGAAAAGATAATAATTTAGATGAGGCTTATAAATCACAGGCATTATTTGCAATGTCTATTATACCTTCTTGTATAAATTATCTTGAGAGTGAATTGCAGTCTATAGTAAATTCATGCGAAGAAATGGATAAAATAATTCAGGATGTAAAATGATAGCAATAGATACAAATGTTCTTGTTAGATACATCACTCAAGATAATTTAGAACGAAAAATCTGTTGAATTGCTGGAATCTTATAAAGGTATTGCTGGATCAATCTTTGTAAACAATGTTGTTTTATGTGAAATGGTGCTGGAAAGGGGGTATAAGTATTCCAGAAATCAGATCTTATCTACTATCAATTTTATGGCCTCTACACATGAATTTGCTTTCGAAAATCATGGATGTATATGGCTTGCTTTAGAAAATTACGAGGCTTCAAAAGTGGATTTTTCTGATTGTTTGATTGCGCAGATTAACCTAAATCATGGATATAAAAACACATTTACTTTTGATAGACATGCATCTGAGAGTTCTAATTTTTGCTTATTATAAATTGCTTGGATTGTTGGATATTATGATGTCTGGTATGAAAAACATCTGTATTAGACATATATCGTAGGTTGGTTTATGCAAAAATCCTTATATGAGCAATTAAAGACATATATTAATATATTTCCTATACAAGATTATATTAATGATCCCGATCCTTTGCTCACTATAGGAGGTACGAGACCTGATTTGCTGGATTCAGATTCTAAATGTGATGAAGAAGTAAAAGATTTGATAATACAACGATATTTTCATGTCATGATGCCATTTATTTGGGGTTCTGACAATGAAGAATTTACCCCTAGTTATCAGTGGTCTTGTGGGTCGAGAAGTTGGTTGCCTGAAGATATGGATGAACATGAGCTAGGGAGAATGAAACAATTATTGGAGGATATAATCCAAGATCAGGAGTGTTATTTCTTAAAACCATACTTACAAGCTAGAATTGCCCACTTAATAATCTCTAATAGTATAGAGAAAAAGAAAGGTAAGTATGCACTAAGCGCTGTTGATGCGTATGTCAGTATTGCAAGCTCTATGATTAACGAGATGTATAAAAAAATAATCGGAAAGAATTAGGGAAATTAGAAACGTATGCAAGAAACGCTTTTCAAATCTCTAAAATGATGCGTGGGCATCAAGGTATTAAGTCCAAGACAGACGAACTGATTGAGAAGATAAATTTGCTAATTAAGCATATAGAAGAGCGAAATAACATACTGGATGATTATATTATTATTAAGCTGATAAACCTTCTTATCAAAGCCCCTAATACATATCTTGATTATCTTCAAGCACGATGTGCTACTATAGCAGAGAGAAATCAGAATGAGCGGTCTACTAATTATCATGTGCAAGAAAAGATTATTGCTAAGGCGTACGAAATTTGTGAAGAAATAGCTAGGCACTGTTAACAAAGGTTGTATTTAATAGATGCTAAAGCTATAAAGGCAAGGAAAGAGAGATCGGATTTCTCAAATCGTAATGCTAAGCGTCGATTTTCTTTGAGTTTAGCGAA
>NZ_JARGYT010000088.1:0-4865 GCF_034470605.1 Candidatus Cyrtobacter comes | reverse complement strand
TTCGCTAAACTCAAAGAAAGTCGACGCTTAGCATTACGATTTGAGAAATCCGATCTCTCTTTCCTTGCCTTTATAGCTTTAGCATCTATTAAATACAACCTTTGTTAACAGTGCCTAATCTCAAACATTTCCTCTAGATTATCTATCTCGGTATTTAAGCATTGTTTAAGTTTTTCTTGGCCTTTCACATTAGAACAAGCATAATTATACTTTTTTCCTATATCTAAGGAGCCCTCTTTGGTATTTCCAAAGAAAAACCATTTGGGACTATATGAGCGTTTATAGATATAGTTAGTCCCATTTAAACTGCGCCACTCTATAGAGTTAATAAATTCTACGTTATCTCGCTTTGTCAACCAATGCCAATTTATACCACTTGCAAAAGCATTACCAGCACCAAGAACTCCTATACAAGAAGCAGATAGGAGTAATGTATATAAGTTACTTTTATTTATCATATTGGTCTAATACTATATAAGACAGGTTGTTACGTGTTATTATACTATATTATAACGCATAATCAATATATTACTATAAATAATTAGTAAGCTATCTGGGTAGTGAGCGCTAACTTTAATAAGAGGTACATTTCTTCTTAAGTTTAAATAAGCTTAAATTTCTAATTTAAGGCATAGAACCATTATTCCGCCCGCTTTTTCATAAATTATCTAAGATCTTATTATTAAAGAATCCTTGATATCTTATGTTTATAATTCTGATAGATAGCTGTGAAGTTAAGATATGAGCAAAAACCCTTCCTCATGTTTTATAATACTAAGCCGCATGTATGAATATAGAGCCATTTTTGGCAGCCTATAGATAACCAAATAGCTTCTTATCACCTTTTAATTCAATAATTAATCTTAACTCCATTTGGTATGCTAGCTGCATTCCTTTTTACTTATAATTTAATGCCTTATAATACTACCCTTAATATGTATCTAAGCTTGTGTTTTTTAAATTTCATTATGGACATAGTATGTTTTTGCTGTTATATAGGTTTCCTCGCCATGGGATCTTAGCTCAGTTGGTTAGAGCAAACCGCTCATAACGGTTAGGTCGTAGGTTCAAGTCCTGCAGGTCCCACCAGTCTTTGTGTGTATTGATGGCGTTTTTTCTCTAGTTTTTCCAAGATGAGAAAGGTTTTTATAAAGACCTATGGGTGTCAGATGAATTTTTATGATTCGTCTAGAATGAGTGATATGCTGATATCTAAGAATTCTGTATTGGTAGAAGATATTGCTGATGCGGATATCGTGCTATATAATACATGCCATATAAGAGAAAAGGCTGCAGAGCGGGTATACTCAGAGCTGAGTAAGATAAAGCAATTAAAATATGCTAAAAAGAGATCTGGTAGCAATCTTACGTTGATATTAGCAGGCTGCACAGCACAAGCAGAGGGAGAGCAGGTTTTTGAAAGGGCCCCATATGTTGATATTGTTGTAGGGCCTCAATCATACCACACATTACCAAAACTTCTGGAAGATCTTGAAAAATTTGGCTCTAGGCAAATTAACTTAAGCTTTGAAGAAAATAAGAAATTTGATTATATAGAAAGATCAGAACAAGGCCCATCCGTCTTTCTTTCTGTACAAGAAGGTTGTGACAAATTTTGCCATTTTTGCGTTGTTCCGTATACTAGAGGTGCTGAATTTTCAAGACCCGCTAACGAAATCTATAGAGAGGCGCTAATGCTTGTTTCACACGGCGCTAAAGAGATTACATTATTGGGACAAAATGTTAGCGCTTACCATGGTAAAATTGATGATACAGAATATAATCTTGGAAAGCTTATTGAGAAACTCTCAGAAATTAGTGGATTAGAAAGAATAAGATATGTAACCTCCCATCCTATAGATATGTATGAATCTGGAATGATTGATGCACATAAAAATGTTGATAAGCTCATGCCATTTTTGCATCTTCCTATACAATCTGGATCTGATAGAATTTTAAAAAAAATGAATAGGAAGCATTCAAGGGATTTTTATTTATCTCTTATAGAAGAATTTAGACTTGCTAAGAGCGATATTGCATTTTCATCTGATTTTATAGTGGGTTACCCAGAAGAAAGTGATGAGGATTTTATGGAGACAATCGACGTTGTAAATAAAGTTAAATATTCGCAGTGCTATTCATTTAAATATAGCCCAAGGCCCGGAACCCCTGCTGCACTTGTTGAAAAACAAATTACAGAAGAGATAAAATCGAAAAGATTATCAGATCTTCAAAATATATTGTTTAATCAACAACTTGAATTTAATAAGAGCTTTATAGGTAAAAGCTTCCAGATTTTGCTCCAAAAAAACGGAAAACACGATGATCAATTGATAGGCAAATCCCCTTATATGCAATCTGTTGTTGTAAATAAGGGTAACAACAACATAGGTGATATAATAACAGTTAAGGTGCTCTCAGCACATCAAAATAGTTTATATGGTATCAGGGTTTAGGCCTCGCTAGAAAAAATAGTGGATAAGTCTATTATTTTACAGAGCGGCCAAATGTATAAAGGCAGATAGCCTTTGTATAGCTTAGGAAATAAGGATGAGTAAAAGCATGACAAGATCTTTTGAGGCGTATAGCCGTTTTATTTGAAGTGGGATACTTAGTAATACTTCTTGTATTACAGCTTACGCTAATTTAACTTCAATAACTATTATATCTTTATATCTAAAGAACGAGTATTAATATTATGGGCCCTTTTAGGAAGCTTGAATTGATGTTAAAATGCAAAATACTACCTGAGAACTTTATTTTCTCGCATGACTCGCGCCTATCTATTCGTAGTCATTAATTAATTTTCAGCCTCATCTCTCAATCTACTACAGCAAGATGCCCTTATAATCAGGGGGAAAATTCCCCCTACCAGTTTTTACAATCTAAACTTCTTAAATATATAAAAGATTATTTTTTAGAAAATTCCGAACACATCACTGAGAGTGACAGCACTACATATCCATATAACAATAATGGACTGGTAAATTATAAAGATTCTAACAACAACTAGAGGCATGGCTTAATACAAGACATATACTTCAGCACATGTAAAAGATTGTTTTTACAGCAGAAACCTATATAGATTTCAGTCAAATATCAGTATATAGCAAACAAAATTAATACACATTATATACAAACCTGCTTGATTTGAATTTATAAGATGCTTATACTCTGGCTGTTAGTGGGTTTGATGTTTTTTTGACATGAGCTTCCTTAGTAAACTTAAAGCTAAGTTTTTTGGTAAATTGGTTGGCAAGGATCAGTTCGCGAATCTGTATTATGAAACAGGGAGAGATAGGTATTTTGGCAGAAAGGGTCGTGTCGTGATTTATAACGGACTCTCTGAAGCTAGTAAAATTCCTCCTGATTGGTTTCTGTGGATTCATTATATGACTGATCAAATACCATCTCATGCCGGGGTGCTCATGAACAAGCAGCGTTGGATGAAAGAGCATATGGTTAATGTAACAGGGACTACTTTGGCGTATGACCCTATGGAGAATTGCGCACCTTGCACCCGCTATCAACGGTGGTTTGAATAGGTGTTTGTATGTATGATAGGAGGCTTGAGACGCTTGTAGGTGCAATTGTGCTTTTTGCATCGATCTTTTTTGCTGTATTTATCTATTTATCCAAAGATTCTGGCAGCAGCTCGAGTATGTTTTTTGCAAAATTTTCTGATGTAAATGGGCTTAAAACTGGCAGCAACGTACTACTTAATGGTGTGCGAGTAGGTCAAGTTTCTAAATGTAGATTAGATAATGATTTTAATGCTATAGTAGAGATGTTAATAGACTCAAGCATAGCATTACCAGTTGACACCCTTGCCTCGATTTCAGGGCTAGGTATCTTCTCATCAAAGAACGTTGAGCTAATCCCTGGTCATGAGGACGATATTATAAAGCCAGGTGGAGAGATATCAATGACAAAGCCCTCCTTCAGCATAGAAAACTTGATAGGTAAAGTTCTGTTTGGAGCCACTTCTTCTAAATAAAGTGAGGCTTTTGAAAAATATGTTATTACCGTGTCCAGCATTTTGTATTTTACATAATAAAATCTATGTTTAATATATAAGGATGATATGACAGTCATGCCCTCTATAGGCCCATATTGCAGAATATAAAAAGGGAAAATTAAAATATAGGCTTATTGTTGGCATTGCATAAAAGCAGTTGATAAGGTAGCAAAAGACCTTAAAAAAGAGAAAAATGTATAGCATAGCAATACGTTTACTATCATCTTCATTTATAGGTGGTGTTTATTATGGATAGCTATTAATTACGCACCGATAAAAATTCTTCATATACGTGCTATAAATTGGCAAAAATTCATATCAAAAGCGAATCAGAGACTTGAAATATCAGGAAATGCTGAGTTTAACGATTCTTATGTTCTTTAATAGGGATCAAAGTTACAGTGAACATTGCCCATTTATAATCTACCAACCGTTTTTAGATAACGCCATATTGTTGCTATTAAGGCTAAATTAATTTAGCAAAAATAATCATACGAATATAGCTAAAGCGTCATAAAAATGGCACATGACCAATTTTGAAAATAGCTTAGTTATCATTGGGTTAAGTTTAACAAAATTACTTTTTATGCAATCATTCTATACTGCCTTAGCTATAGCTCATAAAAAAGATATTCAAAAAGTATCTGAATACACACCTCTAGAACGCTACCTTGTTGCTAAATAAGATTTATCGCCTTTGATTCAAGCCAAACGCTTCCAAAATGTCTCGTTTTGAGGCATTATCATGCATAGATAGCGCCAAATCTCTAAACCTCCACATAGCCATCCTGAGCATGATTGGGCATTTAGAGTAACGCTTTGTTCTTCTGGTTAATCGGGCCAGCAT
>NZ_JARGYT010000087.1:0-4867 GCF_034470605.1 Candidatus Cyrtobacter comes | reverse complement strand
TTGCCAGTCGTTACGCTAAAAATGCCAAATCTTTTTTAGCTGCTGTGCAAATTAGATACATTGCTTTGTGGGCAAAAATCTCGTGACTATACTATTTAGGCTATAGCGACAATCATCTTAACAGAGTTGCTGTATCTTTTGGTTTTACGATTAAATCTTGCAAGATAATATCTTATGAGAGAATTCTTTGATTCTACCAATGATGTTTCTAATTTTGCAGTATGATGATACTTTAATATCTTGTAATTTTTATATACACTGTAATTATCTGTACATAAATCTTCAAGGAAAATCGAAAGGGCTGTAAATGGATAAGCTCAATACGACTTTCATGGGTTTGTATCGCGCAAATTAAACTTAAGGTTTGTTAGCGGTGCGGTAAGAGCTCATGATGATTTTATCCTTCTAAATAAAACTCACTTGTTTCAAGCTATTAATCCATATTAGCAGACCAAGATGGCCCTGAGGCGCCAAAAGGTGTTTTAATTACCCTTTCATTATAACCATTCATATCAATAGCATATAACTTACTTGTTCCATCAGGTCGTTGTCTACGAAATATTATAGTTTTGCCATTTGGTGCCCATGATGGGCTTTCATCTAACCAGCTAGAGGTTATAAGTTTCTCACCAGTTCCATCAGATTTCATAACACCTATGTAAAAGTTGCCTTTCAGTACTTTTACAAAAGCTATGTAATCATCTACAGGTGACCAAACTGGGGCGGAGTATGCGCCATCACCAGAGCTAATCTTTGTAGCTCCAGAGCCATCATTATTCATTATATATATCTGCCTAGAGCCAGAGATATCGGATGTAAAGGCTATTTTAGAGCACTTATTATCAGGTGAGCAGGAAGGTGATGTACTTATGCATCCTATACAGTGAGTAAGTCTTGTAGTTTCACCATTTAATAAATTTAGATAATATATGTTTGTAGATTTGCCATCAGAAGCTGACATTAGGGCTCCTTCTCCATCAGTTGTAAATCTTGGTGAGAAGGAAACGCCTCCAAGATTTTTAACAAGGTATTGGTATTTGGATAAAAGGTCTAGTACGTAAATTCCCGGTTGTTGTGAATTTCCTCGATATGACATATAAATGACCTTTTGTGGCCCACTACCTGTTTCAGCTGCTGAATTAAAACGAGGGAATAGAACCATATTTTTCCCGTCTGTTATAGTTTGAAAATTTTCCCCATCCTGGTCCATAATGGCTAATTTTTTTATCATATGGCCAGCATCATCTCTTTGCTCAGAAACAAAAAGTATCTTTGTATTGAAATAACCCCTTACACCAGTCATCTTTTCGTAAATTCTATTCGAAATCTTATGAGCGACCCGCCTCCACATATGTCTGTCTATTTCATATGCCATACCATCAATTACCTTCTCTCCATAAGGGCTCCATATTTTAAATTTAATACTAAATCTGTTATCTCCCAATTCTGTAATAGAGCCAGCAATTACGCCTGCAACCCTTGTTTTTCTCCATAAAGTAAAATTAGGAACGGAATCAATCCCTAATTCTTCTAGAAGACTTGCTTTATCAAGTATGTCGAAGGCACCGGAGGTTGAAAGGTTGTTTGAAATAATTTCTAACATATCAAAAGCTATCTCCTTGCTTTTCCACGAATCTGCATCAAATGGTGCTAGAGCTACTGGTATAGGATTTACAGACCCTTTATTTATATCAATCTTTAATAATGGGTAACAAAAAGTGGAATATAACGAAAAAATCACTATTAATATCAGTCTACTAGTTAACATGATACATAAATTATCTAATTAAGAATCAAATTTAAGACTCAATGAGTATTAAATCATAGATTTACCCAAACACAAGACCAGTACCTAGAAGTGTAAAAACACCGCTACATAAAATACAACATTTGGTCACGATATCCAAGTTTCGTGACTATAAAGATATATTAGAGAAAGTGAAATAAAATTATGAATAATTATTCGGAAACAGCATAACATTTTGATTTTTCTAGACTTTAGTAAATCTATGATAAAGATGTGTATCAATAGATTTATTTTATTAGAGCAATCAAATTTTTTACAAAGATCTTTGTAAAACCTATTATCAGTTTTTGAACAAATAAAAATTTCCTAAAAGCTAAGATTGTTTAAGTTTTTTTTGCGAAAATAGGCGTATTTATATCTAACTTGCTCAAGTTAATTTTTCTTAAAGATTTTGATCTTATCACGGATCTTTGCGGCTTTTTCAAACTCTAAATTGAGTGCATATTCTTCCATTTCTATAGTAAGTTTTTCTAAATCAATATCTTCTTTATTATCTATATCTAATTTAATAATATCTTTTGAAGAGATAATATTTTCCTCAATTACGTTTGAGATTTTTTTTGCCACTGATTTTGGCACTATACCATGCTCTTCGTTAAAAGTTTGCTGAATTTTTCTTCTATTATGAGTAATTTCTATCGTGCTTCTTATAGCATCTGTCAATTTATTGGCATAGAGTATTGCTTTACCTTCACTGTGTCTTGCTGCTCTTCCTATAGTTTGTATTAACGATGTTTGTGATCTTAAAAATCCCTCTTTATCTGCATCGAGTATTGCAACTAGTGCGCACTCTGGTATGTCTATTCCCTCTCTTAGTAGGTTGACGCCTACTAAAATATCATAATCTCCCTTTCGCAATTTATTAATTATCTCAACCCTTTCTATAGTCTTTATTTCAGAGTGAAGGTACACGGCCTTTACTTTTACATCTACTAAATACGCCGTGAGCTCTTCTGACATTTTTTTTGTCAATGTAGTCACTATTGCCCTATGCCCTTGCTCTGCAAGTTTTTTACATTCTGATATAAGGTCATCTACTTGGTTATCTGCTGGTCGTATCTCACATATTGGATCTAAAAGGCCTGTAGGTCTTATAATCTGCTCTATGCGCTTTGAATTAACTAATTCAAAATTAGCTGGTGTGGCGGAGACAAAAATGGTTTGTGGTCGCATTTCATCCCACTCTTCAAATTTTAAAGGTCTATTATCAGCTGCAGATGGAAGTCTGAAACCATATTCTATTAGCATACCTTTTCTTGCCGCATCTCCAGCATGCATTGCCCGTAATTGCGGTATTGTTACATGACTTTCATCTACAACAAGTAGTGCATCATCAGGCAAATATTCAAAAAGTGTTGGTGGTGGCTCTCCTGGTTTTTTTCCGGAAAGATATCTGGAATAGTTTTCTATACCTTTACAGCTTCCGGTTTGAACCATCATTTCAAGATCAAACGAAGTTCTTTGTACGATCCTTTGAGCTTCAATAAGTTTATCATTTTCTTCAAAATATTTTGCTCTATCATGCATATCGTTTTTAATGAGCCTTAGTGCTTGCTCTATTGTAGGGCGCGGAGTCACATAGTGACTATTAGCAAAAACAGTGATTTCATCTAATTCAGATTTTCTCTTTCCGGTTAAAACCTCAAACTCATATATTGAGTCTATATCGCTACCCCATAGACTAACCCTCCATGCATGATCTTGATAATGTGATGGGAATATATCAACACAATCACCACGAACTCTGAACGTACCCCTTTCAAAAGCTGTATCATTCCTCTCATATTGGAGTTCTATGAGCTTATTAAGCATATAATTTCTTGACATCTTTTCACCTTTTTTGATCTTTAATGTCATTTGTAAGTATAATTCAGGCGCTCCAAGGCCGTATATACATGAAACAGATGCAATAACTATTACATCCCTGCGTTCTAAAAGGGCTCTTGTGGCAGAGTGCCTGAATAAATCTAGATCATCATTTATGCTGGCATCTTTTTCTATATGAAGATCTCTTTTGGGTATGTAAGCTTCTGGTTGATAATAATCGTAGTAAGAGACAAAATATTCTACCGCATTATCTGGAAAAAATCCCTTCATCTCTGCATATAATTGTGCAGCTAAGGTTTTATTATGTGCAATAATCAGTGTAGGTCTTTGTACTTTTGATATGACATTGGCAATTGTAAAAGTTTTTCCTGATCCAGTTATACCAAGTAAGACCTGGTTATGCTGATTACTGTTCAGGTTGCCAACTATTTCCTCAATTGCAGCGGGTTGATCGCCTGCGGGCTGGAACTCCGAGCAAAGCCTGAATCTGTTTTTTATCATGCTAATTTCTATGGATAAAAACTAGACAAGATCATACAGACATTTACTCTAAAGGTAAAACAGAGAGTTCAATGCCGGATATTTTAACAGAGTTCCAATGTATTTGTGATTACATACATCCTTTTAAACTGTAAGCGGAAGACTAGGAATTAAACCACTTGCCTCAGATTGAAAAAAACCAGTACCCATAACAAGCGAATCTGCGTTCCCCAGTTCAAGGATATTTATCATGTTGTTAATATCGTCCAGCATTCTAATATCAATGCGCTTTATTAATATCCATATGTGCTTTGGTTATCCTTGCTTTCAGAGTTTGTCCCACCACTTCCCATAACAAGCGAATCGGCATTTCCAAGTTCAAGTATAGATACTGTTTTAATCTCAATATTACTCATATTTATATTTTAAAATATATCAGGTTAAATTCTAATGAGAGAGTTGTGAAACCCAAACATTATATAGCCTCCAATACTAATTAATATATTGAGAAACTTCAATATTAGAAATAAAATATTTTATAATTTAATACAAGATATCAGTAAGTTATATTACTGTACGAGCATAGAATAGAGTTATACATTTTATATAAGATCAAATTTATATTGAGGCTTTTAAGATTTTTTGCTTAAGTTATTAGGCACTGTTAACAAAGGTTTTGCCAAATAATGGAAAAGATGCAATATTATATTGGAGGCGATAAATATGGTATTTAGATGGATAAAAGGTTGTTTC
>NZ_JARGYT010000086.1:0-4978 GCF_034470605.1 Candidatus Cyrtobacter comes | reverse complement strand
TTCTTACGAAATTGTACAGAATACGTCATTTTATCAATGCATTACTTCTCACCAATCACACAACAATAATCTTACCAATTTTATACTGGTTTAGCTATATATTCAAATTAGGCACGACAACAATTAACTATCATTAATTTAAGATAAATCGTTTTTTGAGACATTGAACCAAAAAATGACAGGAAATGATTGATGAAATTAAGAACATTTTGAGGATTATCTTAAAAAAAATGAAACAGTTTCAAAGAATGATGAAGCAACTTCTACTTGATACCTTGGTTTTCCTTTTGAATCGGCGATATCGCTGAGAACTTTAAGATCTTTGCAAAAAAAGTTTGGGTAAAATTCGAAAAACCCATTTATCCGTAATAAACGTACACAAATGATTGTCAATTTTTTGAATAAATTTTCTGAAACTTTGATCAGAACGAGGTGCCGAGAGCGAGCCCGCAAATGGCCCTGGAGAGCCAAATTCTTCCCATTGACGAACATTTCATGAACGACCCTAAACTTGTCTCGATATTTTGCAGAGATTTTGTCTGAATGTCCACTTCAAAACAGCAACCGTTAAACCCTTGAAAATCCGCGCTCTCGCATTGTTGAAACGCAAAAATGTGCATACAAAATCATCACAAGGGCGGCCCTCTTGTGTCAGCCGCAATACTTATACCGCTGAAGGCCGTATTTTACATATTTCTTAGAAGAGCATTTTTTGCAAGAGAGTGATAAAAGGTTATCTAATTTTATCATATATCGCTCTTTAGTTAAATGTCTCAAAAAAAAGAACCAAAATTTTCTTTCAAGATGGGTTCTTACACCTAGCTAAAGCCTTCTCTATGCGAGAATTGATATGGTCACTTCTGCAGTGAGAGCCTTCCACCTGCGCCTTCTTATAATACTCAAGAGACTTAGTATGATCAACCTTTACCACTCCTAAACCATAGTAGTAATAATCACCTAACGTTAGTAAAGATGCTGCTATTTCACAATTTAATCCATCATAACTTACAGATTTTAAAAAGTACTCCATTGCTTTATGAAAATTTTTTTCTCCTAAGAAGCCTTGTGCGTAAAGTTGACCTAAATAGAAGTACGCACCATACGTAAGACATGGGTTATCAACGACCGCAAGTTCCAAATACCGCTTAGCCTCTTCATAATCTGTATCACATCCTGAGCCATTATAATACATCTTGCCTAAATCAGAGAAAGACCTGCGAGCACCATATTCAGCCGCCTTAAGATGATAATCAAACGCCTTCTTATAATCTGGTGTGGATTTACACAAACCGTCACAGTACCAAGATCCAATCACAGATGTAGAATCCGGATTCCCTAAATCCGAAGCTTTTTTAAAATAATCAAATGCTTTTTTGCAATCTACATCAATACCACCTAAACCTGAAAAGTAAATTTCACCTAGCTGTTTATAAGCTTTTGCATGATTTTGAAGAGCTGCAAGCTCATAGTAATATAGAGCTTTATTATAATCTTGCTTAACATTTGCAAGTCCTTCCTCGTATGCAATTCCCACACTATATAAGGCATCTGAGTTACCGAGAGCAGCCGCTTTCTCGTAGTAAATTAAAGCTTTCTCTTTATCTACATTATAACCTATACCTTGCGAAATTGAACGAGCTAAGTTCACATAATTTACAGATCTCTGATGCTGTGTAAGTGTCTCAATATTAGAGCAAGAGGTTACGCAAAGCAAAGCCAAAAGCAGTACTACGCATTTATTATAAAACCTACACAACATCATAACAAATACCACAACTAAAATTCAGCACTAAGCCCAATCGATACATCGCCCTTCACTTCACCAGATTTTGTGTTAGTATAGCATGAAGCAGCTACATGGACCTTCACTTTCCCATTTTCACTTTCATAAATATTTTTCTCTACACTCGCACCCATATCTAAACCGTCTCGAAAGTTATCTTTTTGTAATCTTGCACTAAAAGAAAGGTCATTATCATTATTAACTACTCCTACACCAGCGCTTACGAATTTATAGCCGTCATGTAAAGAAGTGCCGGCATTAACATCAAAACTAACCTTGGAGCCTCTTACTATATCCAGATCTTTTTGAGCACTGGCGTAAAAATGCCTACCGTTAAACCCGAAGCCAGCAGCCATATCTCCATCTCTACCACCTAAAATATTAGGGCCATATTGTTGAGCAAAATTTGGCAAATTATGAATTTGCTGAGCACTAGCCATAGGAAGTGGTATAAAATCGTGCTCTATAATCAAATCATTCACTTTTGTTACAAGCTCCATCATGCTTGTGTAAGCATCTTCACACAAAGAGCAATGAGCCGCACTCTCTAAAAAATCTAATATATATATATATATATATATATATTAAAAAATTTTTATTCCTCATAGTCTCTATTACTATAATAAGCCCATAAACCAGCATTAAAGCCTTACTCAAGGGCTCAAACAGCAACTTAAAGCAAATACTCAAAAAGCAGACCTAAGTATGATTTGTCATCTAAAGAAACACTTAAGCCAACCCGCCGAGTTACTACTCTATAAGGATAGGGGCGTTATTCCACTAATGGATTATAATGTCAATATGCTTTGTCAATTTGTACTGATTGTCTTATGTTTCAAAAACGATCTTTTCTAGTACTGTACAGCAATCACATTTCAAGATGTATGTTCGTATATTCTATGTAACCATATATAACTTCAGACTGATCATATTGAGAACCTGCAAATACACTATCTACAGTATTGGCGCTCTTGCTGTAGCAGTGATATAGTTTTCCATGTTCATAACTATTCATCTCAAAACACATATCATATTTATATAAATATTTTTTGGAACCTTCAGAATCACCACCTACTTCAGGGGCTTTAACAGTGACATTTGTCTTAAACCTTGATTCCATCCATTCCTTAGCATCTTCCACAGATGTTCCAGAATTTATGAGAGCATACTTCTTCTCAAGTGCAGGTTTATATATACCATTGTATAATTTCTGGACATTTAACTTTGCAAAACGCCTCTTATCACTCTCTAGTTCATTAGCTTTTTCTATCTTGTTCTGATACCACTTAGAATCTTGTTCAAAATCGTATATAAATCCTACACACATCCAAGATAAGTAATCATTTAGTGCCTTACTTATCTCTAGTCCACGAATATGATTTTGAAAACTTATATCTTCATCCAACCATCCTAACTCACCTTGTACTGTAGCAATAGATATGGAAATAGCATCTGTTGTAAAGATTATGGGCCATGCAATTGTTTTGACAGTATTATCTAGTACAGAAACGCAGTAATCTGCGTTTCCACCCTCACCAATCCAAGAATGAGTATAAGATTTTAGTAAACCTGTAGCATACGAAGTGCCATGTGTAACAATAGCAACTTTACCAAGCAAAGGTACTCCAAGTGTAGCAGTAGTGCTCAAAGTGGCACCATGTGATATTGATGTTGCAACCGAATAATTTAAGCTAGTGAGAAACTTACCTTTTGCTGTAATAAATTCAGAATGATCATTTTGGAAGGCAGAATATCCAAAGTATACACCATCTGCTATCGCATCTACACCTAATCCGAAAGTATATACACTTCCACCATTATAGAGAGAAGAAGCTGCGTTATATATCTTTACCTGACTTGCAGCTCCAGATATCTGTTCACGAACAGATATCTGCTCACCATTAAATTCTTTTTGAATGAGGGAAGTCAAGTTTCCAATTTCATGTCCGATAACTACAACACTATTAGCTTTTTCTACACATGAAACAGCTAAATTAATATTTGATTTGAGGGTATCGATAATTTCAAATATTCTCTTCTCTTCTCTTTTAACTGATCCATTGTGGTATATATTATTTAAATCTTGCATAGCTTCACTTGATCCCCCTTTATCAGGATGCAAATCCAACGAGAACTTTCTATAGTATTGTTTATCAAGTCCATCATTAGAAAAAATATCAGAAAATATCCCAGCTCCTTTGTCACTTAATGAATCTTGTACTTTGCTGGTATCTAAATTATGTTTCTTAGCAAGGTTTTTCATATCTCGAATCTTCATAGCTCTATACAGAGTATTAAGAAAACTATAATTAATTCTAGTTTGCGCTCTTTCCTCTACAGTTTTAGGAACAGGGAAGTATTCAGTGATAGATGATAAACCACTTTCATCATTAATTATTATATCATAAATGTTACTTGCATCAGTTTCACTGTGAAAATTTTCGTAACTAATTTGAAATCCACCACTATGTTGTTGAGGTGTGTTTAAGCTTATTGAGCGATCACCATTAAATGGAATTTCAAAATTAGAATCATATTGCACACTCTTAAGTTCTTTATATTCTTTTCCTTCTAATTCATGATTTTGCAAATTTAGCCGTTCTATTAAATCGGCTCGTGAACTACTAATCACACTATGAGACCGTTCCAACCTCTGTAATTCAATGTCTTCTTTACTTCCTATTTTGATAAACCCACTTTTCCTACTTGTGTCATACCCAATATCACGCATTTCTTGTTCAATATTCCATAATTCAGCATCTAGAGACTGAATATATTGTTGCATAGAGCTATTTCCATCAAGAGCGCTTCTCACTATCTTGTTCTGTAGATTATCTGTGGTTTTCAGAGGATCCTCCACCGATCTTAGAATACGTGGTGAATTTAAATCTATAAAAGATTTGATAGCTGGTAGTATTAGCTTGTCTTCAACAAATTTTTCGCCATTTTGAGAGATATCAGCAAGCAGATTATGTGCTTCTGGAAGTGGGTTATCATCAAGTATTGAATCTTTAGTAATTGCACTATTAAGTAACTTGCTATTTAACTTGTATATTATCCTTTCTTCACCAGATAATTGGTAGGCACTGTTAACAAAGGTTGTATTTAATAGATGCTAAAGCTATAAAGGCAAGGAAAGAGAGATCGGATTTCTCAAATCGTAATGCTAAGCGTCGATTTTCTTTGAGTTTAGCG
>NZ_JARGYT010000085.1:0-5000 GCF_034470605.1 Candidatus Cyrtobacter comes | reverse complement strand
AAGGGCTATGATAGCAACAAGCATCGCTCTTATTTGCTATCAAATAACAATATTCCTGTAATTCCTGGGCGGAAGAATCGCATTGAGCCTATAGAATACGATAAAGATAAATTCAAATTGCGAAGCAAGATAGAAAATTTCTTCGCTAAACTCAAAGAAAATCGACGCTTAGCATTACGATTTGAGAAATCCGATCTCTCTTTCCTTGCCTTTATAGCTTTAGCATCTATTAAATACAACCTTTGTTAACAGTGCCTAATCACTGTTTTAATAAGCTTCTCTTTATTTTGTATTTTTGAGGCTAGAAATAGTTTCGTAAAAAAGCAGAGTTAGAGGCCAAGAATATTAGAGATAGCCTTTGCAACTTTAGATACAATAAATACAAATAAGCTACTGAATTATATTATAAATCTTCTTTAAAGTATCTATGCTTGGTGTCCTAGCTTTCCATACCATGGATGCAAGTGGCATAACCGCTTACATCCATATATTTAAGATACTACTTTAGCGCCCCCAACGCTCTTATCACCTCATCTATGTTAACAACTTCGCTTTTTAAATCTAATAATCCTTTTGCCTTATTTGGCACAGAAGGATAGGAGCAAATTTCTATAATGACGCCCTTTTTCAAATCTAAAAGCTCTCCACCTATTAAACCTCTATTAGTATTTTTATAGAAAATTTTATTAAATATATATTTAATACTCCCACTAGCACTATTTACTTTTTTTGCAGCCTTTAAAAAGTCAGGAAGCTTAAAATGTTTAAATCCGATACTGCTTCCTGAAGAACGATCTTGAGCAGAAGGTTGAGCAGAAGGAGCAAATAACGGCGCAGCCCCCTCTAATGTTTCCTTATATATCTTTCTTATTTCATCAGTAGCCTCGGAGGATTTAACATAATCTGTGATATAAGAAAAAATCTCCTGCGCACTTGAAAATTGTATCACACCCATATCTGATAACGCTTTTATAATCTCATCAGCAACTGGCACGATGGGATTCATCTTATTTGCAAGTGCCTGTATATTCTTTACTATTAGCTCATAATCTTTTGGGCTCTTATTCTTTATAACAAGATAAACATTCCCTCCACCATTGCGCCAATGGCCATCCTGCCCTAAGGTCTGTGCTATAACATTATACGTCTTAAACTCAGAAAGAAATTTTATCACTTCTTTCATGCTATCACCAGTTATAAAATAGCTTCTCGCCCCGACTTTAATAGGTATTTGGTAGCCATTCATTGTCCTAAGTGATGCACCAGTTGATATTATATCTTGCACCTTGCCACCTTTTATTATGGTATTAATTGGGTAACCAAAATGAACCTCCGAATAACATAAAGTTGTAGCAAAAAAGATCAGCCAAGCAATAATCGGAAACGCAATAAACCTCTGAAACATATGCCTTATATAAAACAACAGATCACTGATGCTAGCACGTAAAAGGAATACGCTCTATTATAAATATAATAAATTACTAGATTGATCAGAACGTTAGCTTAATAGATAAGTAACTAAGTTACTTGTCTATATTCTCGGTGATTATATTGAAATTTATTATTAATTTCCACATCTCCAAGCTCATATAGCTAAGGCGGTATAGAATGATTACATAAAAAATAATTTTATTAAACTTAACACAATGATAACTAACCTATTTTAAAATTAGTCATGTACCATTTCTATGATGCTTTAGCCATATATCTCAAATATAGCTCTACCTATAAAGAAATTTAGAATTCCAATACTCATTTGAAGAAGATTTTTAAAAAGCTGTACTACTCTAGTATGCACTCATTATTTTTGAGCTCTTGCATATTAAACTAGTATAATAATTAATAGATTATTAAATTATCCACTTGACCGCATGATGCTATCTTGATATTATACACTTGAGATGATTAGATAGCTGGCTATGTTTGGTTGCGTCTTGTCTTCAAATCTAATCGTCATCTGAAGTGTAATGTATATGCATTGTAGTTTTTGTTGTTTATTGGATTAGGAGTATGAAGGATAGTAAACTTACAGGTGGTAAGAAAAAATATGATTTGAGTAGGTCTACTATTGATGATTTATCAAATTATGGAGCGCCAAGAGCTATTCGAGCTCATAACAAATTTCTACAGGAAGTTTCTTTATCTGATAAAGAGGAGAAAAAGGAAGTAGGAGATAATAGTAATAACAGCGTAATAAGAGATACTTATAGTGAGGGTGAGAGTGGGCCCGAAAATCCTGACGGGAATGTGTTTGGCCTTCAAGAACACTCATATGACGTAAAGACGTCTGCAGATTTTTGTAGCCAGCATGCTAGTGAGCAGCCTTCTAACCTAGATGCATTAAGATTGACATTTAGTCCGGAGGCTAAACCAGTAAGTGATCAAAAATTTAGCCTTATCAAGAGTAGTATTACGAATATAAAATCTAATTTAGACAAAAATAATAACGAAAATTTCGATTTAAATTTTGGTGATAATAGCGATATGAAAAAAAGTGATGCAGGTTTTCTAGAAAATTCCAATATTAAAGAAGATTATAAAGACAATAAAAGGGACTCAAACCATAAATTCGAATCAAGTGACCATGATAATAAAGAAATGAGTGAGAGTGAGAGTGAGAGTGAAAGTCAAAAACTAAAGGGACCAGATAATAAAGAGCAAAATGAGGATAGTGAAGAGCATAAAAATGACTCAAAACATGAATCCGAATCAAATGAGAATGAATCTGATGAGGAAAAAATGAGTGAAAACTCAAAGAGAGCTAATGAAGAGCAAAATGAGGGGAAGCATGATGATGAGAGAAATAAGAATAATGTGGAATATAATGAAGATTCTTATGATGAGCATAATCCAGAAAACAAAAACAAAAACTCAGGACATAATGACAACAAAATAGGAAACCCTCCAGTAGGAATTCACAATGAAAATTGGTGTAAGTGGTTTGTTCATTACATAACATTTAACAAGTTCCGAAATGATAATGAGGCTGTAGATGTTAATAACCAAGATGAAAATGCAAAGAGGGAAGAAGAGAATAAAGAACCGAATCAAATGAATTTTAGAAAAAGTATAGCTGATCAGTTTAAAAAAATAGAAATAATAGAAGAGGGGAAGATGTATCCTACTTTTGTTAATAAAAATTTTGGTTCTTACGAAAATATACTTGCTAGTGATCTGAAATTACATAATAGTCCTATATATAGGGGAAATTTTGGGTACACACACGAAGAAAATGCATTTATAGATGTGGAGGATGATCATCACATAGAATTTAAGCAAGAAGTATCACAAGAAAACAACGTTGATGCTATAATGGAACAACATAATGTAGGTGTGCCAACACATACAGGTACGACAACACCTGGCGCCCCAGCAGCTAATAATCAGGAAAGAACTTTTGCTCAAAAGGCTGCAGCTTCTGTAGTATTTGGTGCAGCCGCTGGCATGAATACATTTACTTCTTTTGCAGAGTGGTTCCAAGAGCATACTATTAAAAATGGTATTAAACTTTCCGCAAATTTCGTTGGTCTTGCAATGCAACTCAAGATTTGTTTTGGGAATGGACAAGGGAATTATTTTAAAGTTGTTTCTTTAATGCCTTATGCAGTGAGCGCAGGTATCACTATGTCTGATGCGATGCCTAAATATGGACATGATGGGTATGGTGCTAGTAACTTAGCCTATGATGTGCTATCTGGCACATCCTCTTCCTTTGCGCATATCTATCTTATAACAAAGGGGACTTCCTTATCCCTCGCTATGTTTACAACCGCTCCAGTAACAGCTTCCATTGGAGCTTTTGCATTCGTTCTTTATCCTATTGATTTATCATTTGCAAAATTCAGAAATGTATGGACAGAGTGGTCTGAATATAATGAGTTTGCAAAAGATGTATGCGGAACACAGGATGGCTACTTCTCCTCTTGGGATAAAAGCAAATGTAGTATAGAAGGGTTTAGGGGTAGTATATATGCAACACGTGATTCAGCAACTCCGTTTACTCATCAAGCTATAGTGTTTGTATGTTCTAGTGCGTCTTCTATTTTTAGCAGCACCACCGAACAACATGAACCTTTGGTGCCACATGATAACAACACATCTCATACTGATGATTTATAGTTAAAGCTGCTTATTTTTAACATATTTCTCATAGCCATTTTTGTATGAGAGAATTTGGGAACTATAGCTGTTGGATGTTGTGGTTTTAGCATATCAGTGAAATTCGTGCGATACTCTTTTGTATCACCCGAGTTTTGCTGCTGTGTCTATTTTTATAGATGTGCTTGATAAAGATTCATTTATGAAGGTAAAAAGATTGTTTTATTTGCAGTCAGTGTTTTTAGTAAATAAGTCTTCCTTGTAAATCCATATACTGCCCCTCAATACCGCGGCATGATTACAAATTTTTGATAGATCTTCCTAAATAAAAAGTCTATCTGTTTCAATTTCTTAGAGCATTTCGCCATAAGAAGCTAACTCTAGTTGAAAAAAAAGCACTGCTTATACTTTTAGGAGCATTGAACGCTTTTTTATATATAAAAATAAGAAAAAATATCATCAAATTCCTATCTTTAGAAAATAAGACTGTAAGAAAATAAGAAGAATCCGCAATCTTGAATTGTATATCTAACACGCTTTAATAGAGCAACTATCCTCTCTATTGACTAAGAACCACTCACGTAGAAGATGAAATATTGAAAGGAATGTCAAACAAAATAGCAATACATTTAACTAAAGCATCGAGAGACTTCACATTTAGATAGTTTTTGATAGAATGCTATTAAAATACTCAATTAGGTTGGTTTCAGATGATCATCTGAAACCTGTTGCAAAAGTGAAGATACGCATAAGAATGGCCATGTGCGCGGGATTCAGCGCTATAAATATAAAGCATGTGACTTGAATTTTGTGAAGGGAGATCGTCGGTATAACCGTGAAACGGCAGTCAAAAAGGCTCTTTGCGTGATCCTCTACAGCCTTGGGAAAGCCTCATTTTCCAT
>NZ_JARGYT010000084.1:0-5073 GCF_034470605.1 Candidatus Cyrtobacter comes | reverse complement strand
TTCTTTCTAAATTCTATTGGATATGACATTTTTTCTTTATATAGCATTTATATCATTTTTATCAAAATTAGCATGACATTTTATAACGGATTAGCTATATAGTGAATCTTGGATATTAGAAAACCTAGCACCCTCTGACAATAATTGCCTGATTCACCTTTCATATTGTGTAACATCATATCCTTTCATAGCAATCTCTTCAGCTATTTCATAAAGCTTTTGATCCGCTCCAGATAATGACTGTTTATGCATAAATCAACCTAAGGTTATATAATTAAGCATACCCACTAAATTCTTCTTTATCAATTAGAAAATTGTAATATATATTTTTTATGTATATGCACTATCCAAATATACCAGAAACCTTACTATTTAGCATAGGTCTCTTTCGAAACCTCTATGCTACTCACAACAATCCTGCTCTTAAATGCCATGCCTGAATAATAGCATCTTTGCTTCGCCAATTCATTATTTTTTTTGGGCCCCTGGGATGACCTCAATTAAGACCACTTCATATAGCTAAAGCGTCATAAAAATGGCACATGATTAATTTTAAAAATATGTTAGTTATCATTGGGTTAAATTTAAAAAAGTTACTGTTTATGTAATAATTTTATACTGCTTTAGCTATATCACACTTTAATAATACCTGTGATCAAGCAACGAGAACTCTGTACCCATTTTCACCATTCTTATATGCAGAAACTTTTCACTCATAGCTCTTCTTGCCGTGAAATATGTACGATATTCCATTATATAGCTTTTGAGATGGTGAGATGGGTAATATAGCCTATGCGGCTTAAATCACTATATTTGTTATAGCTCCAAAAACCATGATGCAACACTTCTTTTTATCATCTCCAATATTCTTGTTTATAGCACTTTGCACCACATCCTTTAAAATGCCATATGCAGCAAAAAAGTATGTATTTATTCAAGCGCCATTGCTAACTTCTTATAAGAAGATTCTATATTATCGCTTTGATAGTACTTCTGCGATATAAAATTACACAACTTTGGATAACACTTTATCGCCTCATCTACTTGTAAATCAGATCCGCTTTTATAAGCCCCTATTCTTATCATATCAACCATGTCATCGTATGTAGATAGTATGTTTTTTGCCCTATCTATAAGAGCATTTTCTTCATCAGAGTTACATCTTGGCATTGTTCTTGAAATGCTTTTTAAAACATCTATAGCTGGATATATACCCTTCATAGCTATGGAGCGATCTAAGACAATATGCCCGTCTAATATACCCCTAACAGTATCTGCAATCGGCTCATTATGATCATCACCCTCCACAAGAACGCTATAAAATGCTGTAATCGAACCTTTTCCTATTGGTCCTGGGCCAGATCTTTCAAGTAATTTTGGTAAGTGTGAGAAAACACTCGGGGTATAGCCCTTAGTAGTTGGTGGCTCACCAGCCGCTAGCCCTATCTCTCTTTGCGCCATAGCAAACCTAGTTACATTATCCATCATTAAAAGCACATCTTCACCTAAATCTCTATAATATTCACAAATTGCTGTACTGAGATATGCCGCCTCCCTTCTAATCAATGGCGATTCATCTGATGTTGCTACAACTACCACAGCTTTAGATAGCCCTTCTTCACCTAGATAATCTTCTATAAATTCCCTAACCTCCCTACCCCTTTCTCCTATAAGCGCTATTACTTTTATACCAGTTGAGGCAAATTTTGTAAGCATTGCCATCATCATGGATTTTCCAACACCCGAGCCTGAAAAAATACCCATTCTTTGCCCTTTACAGCAAGTTAGAAATGTATTTAAAGCCCTAATTCCAGTATCTATTTTTCCAGCAACCCTGTTTCTTAAATTTGGCGCTATAGCCTTATTATGCACCTGACACGGTACGTTCCCAATCTCTAGCGGCCCCTTTCCATCTATTGGCTTTGCAAATGCATCAATAACTCTACCCAACCACGCCTTTGTTGGATATATAAAATTCATCTGCGAAAGTAGCGTAACATCAGCACCAGGCCCTATCCCCTTTGTATCCTGAAATGGAAGTAAAACAGAAATTTTACCTTTTATACTAATAACTTCAGCATTTATATGGTTACCACTATTACCATGGATAACGCATCTACTTCCTATGCTTGCAAAATTTTCTATACCGCTAACTTCCAGCATAATACCGCTAACAGAAACTATTTTACCCACAATTCGGTAATCAGGGACCGCAGCTATTGCCGCCTTAATACTTTCTACGTTCTGCATATATACCAATACTAACTTTATATGAAGCTAACAATAATCCAATGTAAAATATAGTTATAAAAAATAAAAATATATTACCTAAAGGCCGCCACTAATAGATAGATAACATAGCTCTGTAAGAATGGATATGTTATTCATTCTTATATGAAGAATTAAATAGATTAGATGGGGTTAAGATATTATATATACACACAATTTATAGTTTTTTGATTTATAAAAAGATCAAATATACAATCAGTTAGCGCTCTTAGTGAACTGCCGCTATGTTTATTGCGATATAATCAAAAAATAATGAATTCTCTGCAAAAAAAGAAATTAATTTATGAATTTAATAAACGCAATTTTTCAAATATATAATTTGGCACACGATGACACTCAATGAATACCTCTTCACCTGATCCCATATCCTTAACTTTATATTTCATACTTCTTATTTCATCTTCACCTATAATAACCGTAAAGCGCGTTTTTGAAGCTCTCTTTATGCATTTTTTCAATGAGGCAAAATACAACATATCAGTTTTTATTCCAAGCCCTCTAAGCAATATAGCGAGCTTCAAACCTTCCATTTCCTGGCTAAGCGTTATCACACTTACCAAGCTATCGCTATTTTCCTCATGGTTATCTACTAACTCCATAAGCCTCTCAATACCTGCCGCCGCACCAACCGCCGGTATATTAAATTTTGAATCCATCATTTTAAACAGGTTATCATACCTACCACCCGCTATAACAGTAGATTGCGCCCCCAATAACTCAGTAGTAAATTCAAAAACTGTATCATTATAATAATCCATGCCTCTAACAAGCTTATTATTTTGAAAATACCGCACTCCTAAAGAATCCAAAATATCTAAAAGTTGCACATAAAATTCCTTAGATCTTTTATTTAAGTAATCCATGATACTAGGAGCACATTTTAGAGCTTCTATATCTTCCTCACTTTTTGAATCTAATACCCTAAGAACATTTTTCTCTATTTTTGCAAGACTCTCTTTTGAAAGGCTATTCTTTTTATCATGTAAATATTTTATTAAAGCACTTTTATAAGCTTCTCTAGATTCAAAATCTCCTATTGTATTAATCTGCAAAGAAACTGCTTCTTTAATACCTAAAGCTTCCACAATTTTTTGGAGCATATATAAAAGCTCCGCATCTGCAAATGGAGAATCCTCACCAAGGAATTCAAAATTTAACTGATGAAACTCTCTATATCTCCCTCTCTGAGGCCGTTCATGTCTAAAAAGTGGCCCATGGCTAAAAAGTTTCAGCGGCATGTTTTGCGTCATCCCACCTGATATTACGGCCCTAGCTATTGCAGCTGTAAACTCTGGTCTTAGAATAAGGCTTCTCTTTTCTCTATCATCAAACGTATAAGTCTCCTTAGAAACTATATCAGAGGTTTCGCCTAATGTTTTCTGAAAAATAGAAGAATATTCTAATATTGGCGTCGATATTTCTGAATATGAGTAACAGAGCGATATATCAGATACCATTTGCAGTATCTTTTTATATAGCACCAGATCTAACCCTATTAAATCCCTAGTGCCCCTTACATTTTGTAACATCTTTTATACAAAAAAATCCCCAAGGTTTTACTCTAGTAATATAGCATTTGCAATAATAGACCTCTTTCAAAAGAGTATCAATTAATTCCACATATTATGAATAAGCGCACAATAAGCTTGAGCCTAAATCTCTTTCCAATATTTCTATATTTATCCACTATAAATATATTTAAAATCTCGCCATTACACTATCTATTACCTTCATAATCTACAAATCGTATTGTCCATTATCATTATGTAGGTCTTCAAGTGTAGTGCCTCCAGGTATATTGCATTCACTTTCAGTTATAGATTTAGCACTCTCAACGAGAAGTTTTCTCTCTAAAAAACAATTTCCTATATATTTATGAAGCTCAGAAATAGAAGAAAAAGTAGCAAGCATTATTTGATCCATTACTTGATCACTTGCTTTAAAAAACCATTTGAATTTTGGTAGAATTAACCTGCTAATTATAGGCGATGTAAATACTAAGATAGTGTCAAAAGCTATAGTATCATGAGTATCATGCCCCTCAGTATTACTCCTTTTCCCAAAGACAGAATACTTAAACACACTAAATAAAAGCACAAACAACTCTCCGATTACAAATTTACCATCTTTGAATCTAGGAATATATGGTTTTTCAGAAAAAATTGCGCTCATCCCATAAAACAATAATGCATCACATCCTACATCCAGAATCATATCTTTTTGTGATGGTACTGATACTTTGATTGCCTCTAATATTTGAACAACATAATCATCAGATAGGCCGTTATATTTTTTATAGTATGAAAGAAGTCCTGGAATAAAGAGATTATGAATAATCTGATAATAGCCAGACCAAAATATAACATAGCTTATAAGATTTCTTGTGAACTCAGTTACTTGCGTTGAAAAAGGTTTTTCTGATTGTAGGATCTCGCTATGCTTTCTCCACCCCGACCCCGACCTTGTTGCTAACCTCTCTCCAAAATTTGTTATAAAGTCATCAGCTCTTTGTACAAAATAAATCCATTCCTCTACATCCAAATTTTCATCATTATATTGGGAATCCATTTCTATAACCATGTGTGAATTAGGTATTTTTAGTTATATGGCGAACCATTATAGCGATTATTTTTAACTGTGCAAAACGCATATGTAAAAACTACGTATTAGGCACTGTTAACAAAGGTTGTATTTAATAGATGCTAAAGCTATAAAGGCAAGGAAAGAGAGATCGGATTTCTCAAATCGTAATGCTAAGCGTCGATTTTCTTTGAGTTTAGCGAA
>NZ_JARGYT010000083.1:0-5152 GCF_034470605.1 Candidatus Cyrtobacter comes | reverse complement strand
CCTCTTCTCTAAGAGAATACGCTCTTCCCATTCGAAAATATTATAACTAACCAATGATATTATCATCTTATTATATCAACCTCTTTTGCCTAGGCTATATTATCCATAATAACGACTTACAACTTGATCGGGTTTTAGCTCTTTGATAAAAAAATTTTCTAGTATAAAATTATTGCATAAAAAGTAATTTTATTGAACTTAACTCAGTTATAATTAAAGTATTTACAAGGTTAGTACTATTTTATGACGCTATAGCATAGCTAATAGATTGTAATATATGATCTATCTACTACCTCAAATAAAATATCTAGATTCAGGACTATCTTTTGCTCCAAACCAATTATATTAGCAAATTTATAAAATGTATTATGATCCTTTGAACCTAATTTCTAATGTATTCATTTTTCAGCGTAGATGAGTGGCTTTTCTTTAGTTATAGTTATTTAAGTTAAATTAGCATAGCTAATAAGCCGTAATACAATAAGTTTAAGTATACCACCTCAAATAAAACAGCTATACAGGGCTCTATATATAACTGGTCTCTATTATTTTTGTTACAGTTAGTGAACTACTCAAAATGAATGAGTATCAAACGTTACCTGATAGAACAAAATGATTAAATGTTAGCTATAATTGCTTATTCCCTATACTTCTTAATAATTTCCTCAATCCTTTCCATATCAGAGCTAGAAATGATATCATCCGGAGCCCTATGATCAGCGAGCTTTTTTCTATATTCTTTCAATAATTCAATAACTCTTATCTTTTCCAAATCTTGTAAAGATGTGGAAATATCAGCTTTGCTATTAACCCTCTCTGTTATAAACTCTTTTTCATTTTTTGTAAAAACAGCAGAAAGCTTTTTTGTTATTGATGAGATAAATCTATCATCAGTAGTAGTTCCGCTTATAGTATCTACAGTATTTTGTAGATCTATTATAACAATAGATGGCAATATATCACTATTAATGGCATTTCTAATGAGTGGGTAAAATTTTGCCTCTCTTATCAATTCCGGTGTATAAAGATCTACATTATCCTTATTACCACTCAATACACAAAGCATTGTGTCTAATAGCGAAAATGATACAAGTACAAAAAGAAAACCCCTTGCTACCCCAAAAACAATCCCGAAGGTTTTATCGAAAATACCACCTCTAATAGGGGCCAATATAGTTAGAATTATACTATTTACTATTGCAAACCCCATAAGGGCCAATGTAAAAATTATACAATAACTGGCCGCAAGAGATATGACTTCACTTTTTATATATACATCCAAGGAAGGTTTTATATCTGCACCAAATATATAAGTGATCACTAATGTGAAAATCCAACCCGTAGTACTTAGCAATGAGGCCCAGAACCCCCTTACAATACCGAAGATTATTGAAAGTACTATAAAAGAGATAAGAGCTATATCAACTCCGTTTAATGGGTTAGAACCTATATCAAGGGATGGCATTTTCTGAAATATTAGCAAAAAGTCCTCCGAGAGCGCAAACATGCTCAACTGAATGAATGTTTATATCCCATTTAATATCTTTTTTGCAACAGCTTGGAGTAACAATTTTCATCATACCTATATTAGCTGCCTCAGATACCCTTTCTTCAAATTTTGTAACGTTTCTTACTTCGCCAGATAGGCCAATTTCTCCAAATACCGCAACTTTTGATGGTATAATTATCCCGGAATGGGCGGAAATTAATGCCATGATAACAGCAAGGTCGGCTGCACTTTCGTAAATCCTTAAACCACCTACTACATTTAAGTATACCTCATATCCTGATAGGTCTAAATTTATTCTTGAACTTAGTATTGCAAGCATCATAGAAAGCCTCTGAACATCCCAGCCTACTACAGATCTTCTTGGAATTGCCATAAAAGATTTTGCCACCAATGCCTGTATTTCCATTAGCATAGGTCTTGTACCTTCAATGCCAACAAATGTGCACGAACCACTAGCCCTTTTATGTGAATTATCAAAGAATACTGAAGACGGATTCTTTACCTCAATAAGGCCTTTGCTTTTCATTTCAAATATTCCAACTTCGTTTGTGCTACCAAATCTATTTTTAAGACACCTTAATATCCTAAAATCATTTTTTAGCTCTCCTTCGAAATATATTACGGTATCTACCATATGCTCAAGGAGTTTTGGCCCAGCTACATTGCCATCTTTTGTTACATGACCAACTATTACGGTAATAACACCGCTACTTTTTGCATATGAGATAAATTCAAGTGCCGCTCCCCTTATTTGGTTAACTGAGCCAGGAAATGACTCAACTTGTTTAGAGAAAACTGTTTGTATTGAATCAACAATCATCATGCTTGCATTAGCTGAGCGGCATGATGTAATAATTTCATCAACTTGACTCCCTATTCCTATTTTAATTCTATTGTTATTTACACCAACCCTCTTGGCCCTTAATGCTAATTGTTCAAAAGATTCTTCAGCAGAAGCATAAAGAACATTAGATGATCCATTATGTAAACTCGCAAGCTGCATAAGAAGCGTGGATTTACCAACACCAGGCTCACCGGCTATTAGTACCACAGATCCTTTTACAAAGCCGCCACCCAATACCCTATCTACCTCGTTCATACCAGAAGGGATACGATCATCTTTTTGTGCCTCCTGGTCTAAGTTATATAATTTTATACATTTTTTAGATTCCTCTATTACGCTATTCCAGGCGCCACAAGCGCACTTACCAGACCATTTAGAATGATAGACACCACATTCTATGCAAATATATTTATGCACAAATAGAAAGTTAATACATGCTGAACGAACGTATCTTAACATTATATACAAAATTGTGTTATAAAAATCTTTATAATACGCTTTTGAAATTTACAATAAAAATGGGCAGTGCATATAACCTTTATATGCCGGTTGCAGATTTAACTAGTGATCCAGTTGTATTGATTTTGATAGGACTCTTTGCTGGTTTTGTTTCAGGTATCTGTGGAATAGGTGGTGGTATGGTTTCTATACCTATATTGATTTCAATAGGTATACCAATTACAGTTGCAATGTCTACTTCTGCAACTCAGCTTATAGCCTCCTCATCATCAGCGCTTATGTTTCGCCTTGGTAAAGGTAAGGTGGATTATAAATTTGCAATCATTATGTTATTTGGTGGTGTTGTCAGCTCATTATTTGGTACAAGATTATTATATTACATGAATGAAGTTAACATAGCAGATAATTATGTTTCTATAGGGCTTTTATGTTTATTGATATTCATAAGCGTGTTTTCGCTATTTGAAACGACAGTTATGGTATACCATAGATATTATAAGCTTATTGCAAAACCTAGAGTCATGGCGCGTTGGGTTAGTAGGGTAGGATTTTTCAAATTGAGAGTAATTAGCCTTAAAGATGATATAAGTATGTTATTACCGTTAGGTATGGGGGTAATTAATGGTATTGCAATATCAACACTTGGTGTAGGTGGAAGTGTATTATTAATGCCAGTATTTTTATATATAATTTGTATGCAGCCATCGCATGCGCTGACGCTAATACATTTTCAGACAATGATGCTATCAATAGCTGGATGCTTTTTGCATTCTATGCATTCTAATAGTCCAGATTTATTTTTATCATTTGCTGTAATAATTGGAGCTGTTATTGGCTCTCAAATAGGTTCGAGGATCAGTGTTAAAATGAATAATGAAAGTTTCAAAGTTGTGGTAACTGTTATTATGATGATCTTATCTATAAGGCTTGGAATAGAGCTATTTGGCAAGCCTGAGAATTTATACACTATGAAGCTGATATTATGAAGGTAGTTACACACATATTAACTATCGTTTTACTGAATATTGGCGCTATTGCGTCTTTTGCATGCATGGAATTCTCAGATAATAGCATAGAAAAAAATCTAAATTTTCTTGGAAGTAAAATTCATATATTTCTTAATGATAATAATATAAAAGATTTTATTATAGAGCTTAAGGGGCCTGCGAGAAATTATAAAGTAACAAAAAAGAAGGTGAATTTAGGTGTATGGTTAGACTCAGAGCGTTTTGAGATGCAAAACGTACTTGGTATGTATTCTATAGGGTATAGCTCTAATGAGCTTATGGCAAAAAATCTATATAATGAAGCTATATACGAAATAGCTAAAAAAGCAGCGCAAACAAACTTTAATGATGCTTTTTTAAAATTTTTTCAACAACATCATGAGAAAGAAAAATTATTTTCTTTAATTAAGTTAGATCGACAAAATCCAAGTATGATCATACCAAAAAATGCTCCACTTGGCCTGTATAGAATAATATTATATGAGATTGTTAATGATAAAATGATCTATGTTTGTCAAAAAGAATTCGTAATACAGAGGGATAGCTTATTGGAAAAGCTCTACATTATCTCTAGAGAGTATAACATATTATATACCGTATTTGTAATAGTGGCAGCAATTCTTACTTCGTTCTTTGCTAATAAGCTAATGAAGAGAAGATGAGAGAAAAAACACTATTAAAGCTTTTAAAGACACAAAAAAATGAATTGGATATTAAGGTACTTGATTTAAATAAAATTATAGAAGAGTTAAAGCAAGCGCAGCTAGAAAAGAGTTTACTGAAAGAAGATATAGCAAAGGAGGAGAAATTAATGATATCACACAGCAATAGTTTTATTTTTGGTAATTTTTTTCAGCATATGGAAGAAAAAGTAAAGCTTTTACAAATTAATATAGCGACACTAGAAGGTAAAATATTAGAAAAGCGAAATGAGCTAAAAGAGTGCTTTGCACAATATAAAAGGTACGAATTTTTAATAAAAAAAATTCAGTTAATTAAAATAAATAAAGAAAAAATAGAAGAAATGAAAAGCTTTGATGAGTTTTATATAACATTATTCTCAAGCACCGCTCTGAAAGATTCATAATTTCAGCCACTAAAAAGATTGATGAATTGCTTATTTTTTACTAAACAAATCATTGTATAGCTAAAGCGTCATAAAAATGGCACATGATTAATTTTAAAAATATGTTAGTTATCATTGGGTTAAGTTTAAAAAAGTTACTGTTTATGTAGGCACTGTTAACAAAGGTTTTGCCAAATAATGGAAAAGATGCAATATTATATTGGAGGCGATAAATATGGTATTTAGATGGATAAAAGGTTGTTTCC
>NZ_JARGYT010000082.1:0-5202 GCF_034470605.1 Candidatus Cyrtobacter comes | reverse complement strand
TTCGCTAAACTCAAAGAAAATCGACGCTTAGCATTACGATTTGAGAAATCCGATCTCTCTTTCCTTGCCTTTATAGCTTTAGCATCTATTAAATACAACCTTTGTTAACAGTGCCTATGATATAGAGCCTTTATTAATTTTTGATGATGGGGTGTTTACCTATATGAAATTCAGGAATAATAATTCAGTTATACCAGCTATTTTTGTGGTACATGAAGATGGCTCTGAAGGTCTTGTGAATTATAGGATGAATGGTGATTACGTAGTAGTAGAAATGCTGGCAGCGAGGTTTACACTCAGGTATGGTAAACAAGCCGCTTGCGTCTTTAATGAAGTATATGGTAAAAATTACTAATTCATGGCAAATTTTGTATTAGTCTATTATAAGCAACAAGTATACTAAGTATCAATGCTTAGAATATCTGCTACCTTGAATTCTGAGTCTTTATGACATTATTTTATTGCTATGTTGCTTGAGCTCAAATCAGTTTCTAAGTCTTTCCTGAATTACTGTGTTATACGTGATGTTAATATAGTAATTGAGCCTTATACATGCATTGCAGTGTTAGGTAGGTCTGGTTCTGGTAAAAGCACTATACTACATATAATGTCTTTAATGGAAAAGCCTACAAGTGGTAAGGTAATTTTATCCGATCTGGACTGCTCAGCTTTAAGTGAATCAAAATTATCATCTATAAGAAGAGGTAATGTGGGCTTTTTGCATCAATACCATTACCTTCTTCCAGACCTTTCGACACGCGAGAATATAGAACTTGCTCAGCATATAACTGGTAATTATTCGGTCAATATTGATTCATTACTACATGAACTTGGCATATATGAGCAAAGTAATAAATTTCCTAGCTCTTTATCTGGTGGGCAATCTCAAAGGGTAGCTTTTGCAAGGGCCATTGCCTCTAGTCCTAAAATTATCTTTGCGGACGAACCTACAGGGAGCTTAGATAGAGAAAATTCGACCATTGTCTTTAAAATGATTATTAAAGGCGTAAGAGAAAAAAGATATTCCGCAGTTATAGCAACTCATGATGAAAGCATAATTGATATGGTAGATGTCTGCTACTATGTAGAAAATGGTCGTATACATGCGAGAACCTAAATTAATATAAAAAAATTAAAATATAATTTATTCAGCCAGTTAACTTGAGGTATTCAAAAAGAGAAAATCATTTAGGTAGTTAATCTTGCTTCAAATCAACTTTCATTATTATGGATGATTTTAAACAGGTTTAAAGTACCCAATTGATCTTTAAAACATAAGCGCTGTTGTGATATAATTGAATAGCAGTATAAGCATTGAAGAATTTACAACTGCGGAAATTGTGGCATTACCAACACTTTTTGCACCTCCCAACGCGTTCATTCCACAATAACAACCCATAGAGGTAAGAATCGCGCCAAATATCACAGCCTTTATAAGCCCAGATATCACATCGCTCATTTGTATGAAGCTATATGTATCTTCTATATATGATAAAGTCGAAAATCCAAGTTTTTGTGTTGCAACTATACAGCCACCCATTATACCTATTGAATCTGCTACTAAAATAAGAAGTGGCGTCATTAACATTCCAGCAATTACCCTTGGTATAACAAGATACTTAATTGGATCCACGCCCAGTGTATATAGTGCATTAACCTGATCAGAGATCTTCATACTGCTGAGCTCTGATGCTATAGATGAAGAGATTCTACCTGTTAGCATCAAGCCCCCAAGGACAGGCCCCAGCTCTCTGGTTATAGATATTGCCACAACTGATGCAACCGCGCCTTCTGCGCTGAGTCTTGAAAATCCAAGATATGTTTGAAGCGCTAAAACCGCACCTGTAAACAAGGCAGTAAGACCTATAACCGGTAGTGAATAATAACCTATTTCAGCGCATTGTTTCAAAACCTCTTTCAAGAAAAATTGCCTTGAAAACAGAGATTTAAATATTTCCAGAATAAAGAGGAAAAAACCACCAATACGTGCAGAAAAATTTAATGTATATCTACCAATTAGATTTAAAAGAAACATAACCCGCATTTCAATACGATTAATTAGATAACAATATTTCTAACAATGAAAATAGATAAATTCTAGCTCTGATTCAGAGAATTTATCTTATTCATTAGGTTATCTTGATAGAAAGGCTCTTCATCTACATAAAACCTTATTTCTGGGGATGATCTTAATTTTAATTCTTGGGATAATAAAAATCTTATTTTTTGTGAAACAAGCTTCAGTTCCTTTGAAATTTTTTGACCATCCGAAGGTTCGATACTAGAGATATAGATACTAGCCATCTTCAGATCCTTTGTAATATCTACTCGCGCAATACTAAATTTATACAACGGTATTGAGAGGTATAGCTTCCCGGAGGCGAGAATACCATATAGCGCTTTTTGAATAACGCTTGAGAGCATAAGCTGCCTTCTTGATTTATCTTCCTTGCCCATATCAGTCTAAAAAATAGCGCGAGTATAGCAACATTAGTCTATTTAGTCACCACCATACAGTGAAATTGCTGACCTGTATATATAATGCAGAATCATTTTATTTTAGTAACTAGATAGCATCTCAATCACTTGATATATATATAGCGTAATGTTATGATGTTGCGGTAAATAGATGCTATCAGTAGTTTTTTTATGTATAGACAAATTTTCGTATTAATGTGTTTATCGAGTCAAGCAGGCTACGCATCCTATACTAGTTATATTGGCATGAATTGTGGAGCTGGTATTTCAGGTAAAATTGGTAATTATGAACTTTTTAAAGATGATAGTGGTCAAATAGTTTCCCTAAAAGGAAAAAATCTTAAGGCACTTTTCATGAATGCATTTTGGGGGGTGGAATATGGAAATTTTGGTTGTGAATTAGAGATGAATGCATCACTACCTTCTGATTATAAGGACCACATAATTGTAGATAATAACCGAGGGCAAAGTATATTTCAATTCACACAGAAATCTAATCTTATTGGCTCAGCCTTTGCTAATATATTTCTCAAAGTGAGTTTAGTGGAATCTCTACATGCATATTTAAGCGGAGGGATTGGGAGCTCTTACTATAATGTAGGTGATATGAATGTAGGTGACAAAACAAGTTCTTATATTTCACATCGAGGGTCTCCTTTGGTGAATAAAGCGTTCGCTTGGAATATAGGGTGTAGTATTAAATATAATTTAAGCGAACATATCTCTATAAACTTAATTAGTTATAAATACTATGCACTTGGAACCTTCAATACAATGAAAAATACTGAGGACGGAAGCATATTGAGTGCAAATATGAACATGCATCAAGTAAGCACTGGACTAGTTTTTGAATACTAATTTTTCTCAATCCGTTTGTGATGTCAGGCATAATTTTAGCAAAGGCGTTATTATATGCAGCGTTATATTTTTTAATAAGTTATTAATTTTTATATTAATTAATCATGGCAATACTAGGTAAAAAACAAAAAGATAGCATTTTTACAAGTGGTGGTAGGATAACAATTACCGATAGTGATAAAAATGTTCTCTATGATAAAGGATCCTCTTCTACTAATGGTGGGGGAAGCAGCAGTACGGGTGGCTACAACTGGTATAGAGCTGATGAGGGTTATTCTGATACTCGTCAGCGCAACCCATCAGATTATGGAGATTATTATTATAACTATCAATCATCATCCACACCTGGTGCCGCGAAGAACGATCATCGAGATTCTTCTAAGGATGGAAACAATTCTAATAATAAACAAGAATCAAGTGACAGTGAGATTATCATTAAGCTAAAATCGATATTTGAAAATACAATCATATATACAATCACACATAAATTTGAGATTAAACAACATACTATCACTACATATTATCAGGAGCTTAGTAATGATAATAAGATTTATCTAAAATTAGAATACATTTCTAATTTTCTCAAAGAGAACAACTCTACGGTTGGAATATATAAACAAGGTAATTTTATAAAATTTGATTACAAGCAGAGAAACAAAATCGCTTTAAAGATATCAGCTGATAAGGAACATCCTGCTAATTATAGCAAGAATACTTATAGTAAAATTCATGCATTATTTAATGTATGTGTAGATGATATTGAGTTTAATGATTTCCGTTCTTGTAACAAAGGTGTTAATTGTGAAGAGAAGAACAAGGATAGTAAACTTAAGAACGTAAGGGATAATAATTATTATCATACTGATTGGAATAAAATGAAGGATAGTGAGATTAAATTCGAATATAGCGATACGCTAGATAAAGAGTTTCATGTAGCTATTACAAAAAAATTTAAAGAACTTAAAATTAACCACTGCGAAGCTAAGAAATATATATTTGATTACTGTGATATAAAAGATAATCATCATAATGAGTTCTGCGATATGGAGCTTCAGAGTTTATTTTTTCACCATGTAACAGACGGTAATTGTCATATTAATGATTATATGTAGGGTTCTTTATAGAAAAAGATTTCCTAATTTAAGGGTAGATAATATCCACGCTATAGAATGGTAACAAATTATTGCAAAGTATTACCATTCTATGGGCACTTTAGGTGGTAACAAAGGTGAACGATCCTCTTGATCCACATCTAGGCTAAAGAAGAGCCATCCTGGGCCTATGAATGTATGCCCGCCATGCACATCTGTATCTTCTAATGAGCTGAACGTATCTGCAGAATTATCTGGAGGCTCAATCCCCGGATTAGGTTGTATGATACCTAAATTATCCAAATCTACATTAATTCCATAATTAGGAGATTTAATAACTATACTACCAAAAAGAACATCTCTACATTTTATAAACATGTTAAGTATTGTGGTTATTAATGGATAATTTGATAAAAAGCCCTCCCCTTCTACATTTTTCCAATACCCATGTAATATAGCAGCAACTCTGAATCTCCCATCTATTGCTTCAGGTGCACATAATACCTGCACCATCTTATATATATATTGAATCCCAAAAAATTTTGCAAAAGTACTGCGGTCCTTACACAAAAACTCATCTCTGTCATGCTTACCGCGCTGCACATTGTAATATTTCTCAAATTCCCTAGCTGTGGTTTTAAATATATGTTCACGATGCCCTATATCGCTATATATATAGGCACTGTTAACAAAGGTTTTGCCAAATAATGGAAAAGATGCAATATTATATTGGAGGCGATAAATATGGTATTTAGATGGATAAAAGGTTGTTTCC
>NZ_JARGYT010000081.1:0-5510 GCF_034470605.1 Candidatus Cyrtobacter comes | reverse complement strand
CCAAAACCCATTCATTGAACGTTTTAATGTCGATCGGAAACAACCTTTTATCCATCTAAATACCATATTTATCGCCTCCAATATAATATTGCATCTTTTACATTATTTGGCAAAACCTTTGTTAACAGTGCCTAAGGATGATGGATACAATGTAGAAGGACAAGGTGATGGTCGCAAAGAGGAATCTTCGGCTGATTCCAGTAAAGCGACTGTTGACGACGCGGCCTCTAGTGGTTCCTCTAACCAAAATCAGTCAGTTCAGCAGCCTGATAGTGATGAGGTTGATCCTAAAATTGATAGGACGATAAGTAGAGAGAATGTTGATACTAATAAGTAATAGATATGGTAAAGCCCTTAATATATATAATCTTGCTTTTTTTGATTGCAAAATCATCCTATTCAAATTGTGGTGGTGGAGAAGGGCATTGTATACCTGCAAATGATTTTGGGACGGGCAGCACATTATGTATACCAGCTAATCCAGATGCGTTTAATACATCTGGTACTAATCTTGTTCGATCTATGCCAAAGGATCAGCAAATAGCCCCATGGGTAGATAGTGGTGTTTTCACAAAAGGGGATCCTGTTGATCCATTAGATCAATCTAGTGCTGCGTTAATGATCTCTATTAGTGGTAGTTGGTATCCATGGGGAAAGCTAAATAATATAAAGCGCTGTGATATGTTTGGTTGTGACCCAAATAAGGAGGGGCATAAAATTTGTTGGCCAAAAGGTATGGTTGTGGATGATAGCAAAGATTCAAATGGAGACTCGAACATTCCTTGTTATCTTACAAATGGATGGGGCTTATATGGTCTGATAGCACTTATACAAAACGATGGTAGTTATGCAGATCCGAATATACTTTCAAATGCTACAATCCTTCCATACTCACTGTTTAGGACTTTTAGAATAGATCCTATTGATGATAAAGGTAATAACCAAAGTGGTGAAGATAAAGAAATTTATTATAAGCTGAAATATACGCAACAATGTGATGAATTTGGGTGTAAAAAGGATATCCATAAGGAAGGAGGTGAATATGTAATGAGGGGTAGATTATTTTTTAAGATATTAGATAAGCACTATGAGGATAATGACGGTGAATATTTAGTAAATGTTATAAGCGGGGTTTATACAGAGAAGGGTATTATAGAACATGCAATTAATGTTATTGAAGACCATATTACCAAAATATCTGAAAAATTAAGGAATACTATCACTAAAGATATAAAACTCATTACAATGGTGAAAGTCTTACTGAGCCTATATGTGATGTTTACAGCAGTTGGCTTTGTTATGGGGGTGATTAAGATACAGCAAGGTGAGCTTGTGATGAGGTTTGTAAAGGTTGCTTTAATTTCAACATTAATATCCGATACGGGATGGGATTTTTTTGATACCTATCTTTTTGCCCTTATTAAAAATGTAGCTAAGGATGTTTCTAGCATGTTCATCAAGGCAACGCTTTTTTATGAAGATGGAAGGCCTATATACCACATGCCAAATACTGCAACGCCGCTTACTGTATATGATACAATATTAAAAATTCTAACTTCTACGCCAATACATGCAAAAACCTGGTCCCTGCTTTTTTACCAATGGAAATTGTATTGGATCCCATGCTTCTATACCGGGTTTATATTTATTATTGTAGCAGTACTAAGGTCTGTTGTTATTTACGCTATGATCGTGATGCAATGGGCTATATTGATGCTTGTGGCCCCAATATTTGTTCCTATGGTGCTATTTAAATGGACAAAAGAGCTTTTTGATACATGGCTTAAGCAATTAATATCATCTGCTATGCTATACTTACTTCTATCTGCTGGCGTAGCGCTTATGATGAGGATAGTATTTGGTCAGCTAACAGATCTGTTATCATATAAGGTTTGTTGGGAAAGTATTTGGAAATTAAGGATATTAGGTGCGACAATAATAGATTTAAAATTTTGGAACCCTAGTTCATCTACAGAGCTTCTAAATTCAGTGACGCCAATAAATTTCTTGGCATTTATAATAATGGCAATTGTATTTTACAATTTTGTCCAAAATATACCTCAATTAAGTGATGTATTATCCGGCTCACCTAGAATGCCTTCAAGCTCTATGCAAAGTTCAGTAGAGGGTGAATTTAATGAAAGTTTTGTAGGAAAGGTTGGAGCAAGCCTTAAAAAAGAAATAGCTCAGCATAATCCGATTGGTAAAGCCATTGATAGTAATAAGGTAACGAGAGCGGCGGTTGATGTATTCCATAAAGCTGGAAATGTTACTGATAATGTTGATAAAAAATTAAAAGGATAAATTAAAGTTGCATCATATCTTCGATAACCTACTCTAGGTAGAGTAGGTTAATTATTGGTATAGGTTATTATGTGTCCTGTTAGTGCTACATCTATTGATGATTTAAGCAGCAAGCTAAAAGAGGAGGAGATAGACGGTGAGAAGATGGAGTTGTTGAGCAATGCCGTGCTGGAACTCGTACACACTACGCATGATGCACTAAAATTGAGAGGGATGAATAAAGTGGCGGCAAATGTGACGATTGGTTTAGCGATTCAGGGGGATGGTAAGGATGGTGACGGTTTAGATGATATAAGAGGGGCTATAAATAGCCCTAGTTATGCTGCTTCTATTATAGGAGAAATTAAATCTGGTTGGGAGAAAATACGTAAGTTTATAGTAGAGGCCATGCGCTCTGCATTACGTACTATTATGTATAATTGGGAGCTTGTTAATGAACAAGATCCAGTTAAGAAGCAGGAATTAACGGACCTTCGGGAATTTGATTGGTATAGAAATGATCAAATGAAGGGGGTGATTAAACTTCCTTCAATGCTTCAATGGAATGGGGGCAGCTATGAATTGGGCAAAGATCGTTATTTAAGGGTCGTGGTTAGTGCTCGTGATCTTGCGCTATGTAAGAGAGTGTATGGTGAGGAGTTTTTCAATAAGTTATTAAGGGATTGCATGCCTGATACTGTAATTAATGAGGGTGATAGAGATTTTGTAGAAGCAGAAGGATTTGGCAAGATTATAGAGTTCCTTAATTACATACACCCCTTTGGAGAGGATTTTCATAAAGTAGCTCGTGATATAATTCTCTCTCGAGAGGGGCGTCTTAAAGTAGGAGAAATTCTAGGTATATTTAAAGATGGTGGGCTAGAAGAACTTATGCGTGATAATCTGGCGAAAGGGTTTATGAGTAAATTATATTATGATGTATACCCTGATAAGCGAGAGTTAAGGGGGAAATTTATGAGCGTTTTACTCAATTTAAGTGCGCTATCAAAAAGCGATTCTGCTAAACTATATATTGCGCAGTTATTAAATAGCGATAGTGATATCCTGGCTTATGCTCCAGATGATTTTCAAGTTTTTGTAGGGCTTTTGGAGGAATTCGGCGAAGATGCATATAAATATGCTATTAGCATTCAAGGTATAGACAAATTGCGCGTATTGAAAGAATATATAACAAAAATAACAAACCAATTTGGTGAGCAAGAAATACCGCCTTTGGTAAAGAGGCTTATGTTTTGCATTCCAGCTGAGCTTGGATCTGACCGAACAGAGTATGGGCAAATAATGAATGGTATTAATGATCTCTTGAAGTTGTATGATATGGATAAGTTAGAAGCTGTAGCGAATATTTTGAAAGATAATACAAAATTAAAAGAGTTTTTTGAGGCCGGGATATTTGGTATTGGGCCAATAAGGGATTTTGAGTCTCTAATTAAGAAAATTGATTTTTTATCAAAAATAGTTGAGTTGGGGTATAAAAACATAGCAAAGTGCATGCTTTACAGTTCTGAAAAATTTAATTTCTTAAACAACAAAGATAGTACTTATCTTGATAGACTAGATAAGCTAATTGGGGCTAATTATGCTCATATATATGAATTTACTACAAATCTGTTATTTGTTTCTCATAAAGTTTTAGAGGGCTATTTTAATTTTCTGCTTACGACAGAAAAAGTATTTGATGGGTCTGGGCTTGAGAATTATATCAAGTTAGCTAATAATATTGCTCAACTTCATTGTAACTCTTTAACTATACATGATGCCATAGCAGTTATAATAGAAAAGTATCCTGATAGAGCATTATCTATATTAGAGGTTATTTCTAAATTAGTTGATATTGCTAACTTAGATACCTTGAGCTTAAAAACATCTTACATGGATTCACTTAGTAATGTAGTTGCAAATATTGGTCCTAATGTTGATTCCAATAAAATTCATGAGTGTTGCAACTATTTGCTAGAGCTGCATAATTCCTTGCTGAAGAATGGCGCAAAACACTCTGACTTAATGACTTATAGTGAGCAAGCGCCTTATGTTGCGCTATTAATGATTCATTGTTCACTAAATACCGGGCAGATTGAGAAGTTATTCAAGTTGTATAAGGAGATAGGCTTTTATGGCCATAGGTTGGGTAAATGTTTATCTATTTTTGAGAATTTAAGTAAAGTTAATCCTAATATAGTCGGTTATATAGTGGATAATTTAACAATACCACAAAACCTTGCTACGCTGATAAAGGATGAGTGGTTAAATAATGACGAATTTGTATCAAAACTGAGCTTAATTATGGCAAACTTTGCTAGTACCGATAGTATTGGTGCTATGGACAATTTATTGAGCACACTTGTGAAATATGATAATAGAGAGCGGTGCGCGTATATAATTCAAAAAATTTATGAAGATCTTCCTAGGCAAACTGGTAATGCAGAGCATACGGCTGCTAATACAGGGCATACAACTGGTGATAATACAGAGAAAAATTATTATCAACGACTAAGAGGGATAAAAGGTGAGCAATCTTGTAAGGCTTTCTGTGAGGAGATATTGCGGGAAAGAAGTCATGCTATGGCTGTTAGATAATAATTAAAGAAAGCTAAAGGTGTTCTGGCTCACCTAGAATGCCTTCAAGCGCAATGCAAAGTGCGGTAGAGGGTGAATTTAATGAAAGTTTTATAGGAAAGAGATTGGAGCAAGTCTTGAAATTATTTGGTGTGTGATTTTATAGTATATGCGCTCTATATACTACAATGTGCAATTGGGATCTTATTAAGCGGGAATTAATGACATTCTGGGATTGGGTTGGTATAGAAATGATCAAATGATAATTAATCTGCTTTGTAGTTTCTAAATATATCTTCAATAATCCTTTATCAATTTGTGCATTAGATCAGTATATAAAAAGCCATGTTGCTGATTGCGAAATAACCTTATTGAGAAGGAGCTTATTTTCTGTATTCCTGACATATATTCAGTTAGCTTGGATAGCTTGTTTTATTTGAAGGTCTATGCTAATTCAGCTTAACTCACTATATAATAGAGAGTTAGAAGTGGGGCTGATATTTTTGCGAAAATCACCTAATTTAAAGGAGCTTTGTGAAGGAAATTTTGCCTATAGCTAAACCAGTATAAAATTGGTAAGATTATTGTTGTGTGATTGGTGAGAAGTAATGCATTGATAAAATGACGTATTCTGTACAATTTCGTAAGAA
>NZ_JARGYT010000080.1:0-5558 GCF_034470605.1 Candidatus Cyrtobacter comes | reverse complement strand
GAAACAACCTTTTATCCATCTAAATACCATATTTATCGCCTCCAATATAATATTGCATCTTTTCCATTATTTGGCAAAACCTTTGTTAACAGTGCCTAATGACTCGGTGAAAGATTTAACCCCTTGATGAGATAAAAAGATCCTTCGGCAAAATAACTGAAGAGAATTCCGTTACATCCAGCAACTATAAGAGCAAAGCCCAACACTTTTTTATCGGTCAAAAGTTGCTTTGCAATATCACACATAGAAACCTGTTTACGTGAAGCATATGTTTCTGGTAGTCTCATGCTTACAAGAAAAGTTACAATAAGCGCAAACAAGATCAGAAAGACAAAAATGTTTCTCCATCCAAACATTTCGGCAATGAGTCCTCCGCATAAAGGTCCAAGTGCTGGAAATAATGCAAGTGCGCTACCAATTGTAGAATATACCATTCCGAGGGCCGGACCATGAAACGCATCTCTGCAAATTGCCTGACCAAGAACACTCCCTATGCTACCACCAAACGCTTGTACCAAACGGCTGATCATTAACATTTCAATTGAATTGCTAAAATAACAACCAACGCAACCGAAAATAAAGAGCAAGAGACCTGCGATAATACAGGGCTTGCGGCCTAATTTATCGGAAATTCTACCCCAAAAGAGCGTACCAAAAGCAAAGCCAAAGAGGTAAATTGTGAGTGTGTATTCCACCATCCCTTCTGAAGTAAGCAGTGTATGGGCTATATCAGGTAAAGACGGTGTATAAACGGTTTCAGAAAGCTGTGGTAGGCCCACAATAAGAACAATAAGCCAGATTGCTGGCGGCAAAACATGTGTCATAAAAAACCTCTACATTTATAATTCAAAAATTAAGCAATAAAGTAGCATATTATCTTTTCAATAGATTTCTACTGGAACCTTTAGATCAACTGTTAGCAAATAGCTCCATTTTCATCAGCAAAGCCAGCAGGCAAAAACTGAGAGCCAAACTATATTATTCTCTCCTAAATTATCCACACAATCTGGCAAGGCTTTCTGGTGCACGGCAACCTGAGCTGATGGTTTGCGACATGCCGATCTTAGGACCAAAATCTGCCCATACTTTGAATGCTGGTTGTTTTTGCTCTTGAAAACTCTTCTATTTTTACAACCGTACACAAAGCCTTAAATTCTTCATGTGTTGTTTTTAACATCTTATATTTGCTCTATAATTTTCATTAATCTTTCCTTTACATCTGCTTTGGCGCGTAATGATGCAAAAGTTTCTTCTTTTTTATCGTCCGATATATGGTTTGAAAAAATAATTCTTCTGTCACCCTTTTCAATCCAACCAATGAACCAGCCATGGTATAGGTCAGGATTTTTTGTTCTATCAGCATTTAATAAACTCCCCAATCCTGTTTTGCCATACAGCTTCCAGCCATCTTTTAACCCTTCAATAAAAAGAATATTTTTTGTCATCCTTATTGCATGTACGTTAATAGGCAGTTTACCTGTTAGAATTTTTTCTAAAAAAACTATTTGCTCTAAGCTTGATATTTCAAGAGAACTGGATAACCAAGCGTTTGTAAGACCGTTGTTTTTACCCTTGTCGCCTTAAAGATCTTGATTTCCATAAACAAATTTTGTGACATAATCTTGAAATTTTTCCATTCCAAGCCTCTTGGTTAAAACTTGGCTATACCAAACACAAGACTCTTTCATCCAACTTTGTGGTGTTTGATCTTGTTTCCAAGCATCACTCCAATCAACATATTCTTCTTTAAAAGGCCATACAGGGTTCGTTTCATCAACAAGAATACCTGAATCAAAACCTATCAAACTCAAGGTAATTTTAAAAGTAGACATAGGCGCATAGCGCTTTTCACAATTTCCCTCTTTATGGATAACTTGATCTTTTTCTTTAGCGATAAAACATGTGTTAGCAAACGTTATGTTTGAGGATAACATGATGCTACATAATAATAAAATAACCTTTTTCATAATTTATATTTCTAAAAATTGATCAATTGATTTATGAATTTCTTGTTTTATATCTTAGCTTAGAATCAGTAAGAAGCTTTTTGACAAATTTTTCATCATAATTATCAGCAATGGCTTCGGCTATTTGAATGACTTGTTTTGAAGATTTATAGACACTAATTAGAAAAATCATGTTTTCCAAGTACCAATTATTATTTCTATGTTGGCTGAAATCTTACACTCTCTAGTAATTATAAGATAAATTTCTTGAAAATGGGCGAAATCTATAATAAACAGATGAATATTGATTAAATTAAAATTTTCTCAATGTATCTGTTTTTAAATTGTTATGAATATGCAAAATAATCAAATTAATATACTAGAACTCGGAGCAGCTGATGCGCTTGTGATGGGTTCTTGTACTTCAGGCGATGAAGGAGGCCCTGGGCCAAGTTCACGTAGATCTTGCAGTTAAGAAACTATTGTAAATATTTCTAATAAATAAAGAAAATTTGGCTCCATATTTCGCATGTGGGACCGCATTAAATGCGGCAAAGGTTTGGTATATATTGTTATTCCAAATTTATATTGAAACACCGCATCTTATTTGTAGTTCTTGATTAAAGCTAAGCATATAGTGTATAAGTCCATGCTGCTGTTTTTGGTGCTTCGGCTTCTCAATTGATTGTAAATTTGGATAAAAAGTTAGTGGCTCAGAATTTTGATAGGGCCGCATGTATATATGATAAATTTAGCTCAATACAAAGTTCTTGTGCAGAGTTTTTGTGTCATCTTCTTTTTAAACATCTTCCTGACCTATATCCTGCTAAAATTCTTGATATAGGTAGTGGCACTGGTGCATTGGTAAAACTGATGCTTAAGAAATTTCCTAAAAGTTATGTTGTAGCTAATGATATATCCGCATTAATGCTTCAGGAGATCGAGAAAAGATTCTCTGGATCTAAAAGGCTTGAGGTTTTATTAGGGGATATGGATGAGGTGTATCTACCAAGCTGCGGTTTGGTAGTTTCAAATTTTGCGATGCAGTGGTCATCTAATATATGTACACTTATAAAGAAAGTATTATCACAATCGGATGTATTTGCCTTTAGCACGTTACTTGATGGGACTTTTTACCAATTAACTAGTCTGCTCGGTATAAAAGGCTTCTTATCTTACCCTACAAAGGAGGAAATATGCATATATATGAGAAAGCTTAACGTGCATCAAATTATATTTGAGGCAAAAGAGTTTTATTTATTGTTTGAAAATTTTTATGCTTTTTTGCAGTATGTTAGAAATCTTGGAATCGGCAATAATAATGAGATTGGGTATTCAGAGAATTTGTTAAGAGCGGCAAAAGATATGAAAAAAGAGTTTTTAGTTAGTTATAATGTATTATTTGCAATAGTAAAAAAAGGTCATTTCTAATTTGTTAGTCTTTTTGAATAAGTGAATATATTTGTAACTGGCACAGATACCGGGGTTGGAAAAACTTTTGTCTCTGGGCTTCTGTGTATGAGGTTTGGTTATACGTATTTTAAGCCTATACAAACTGGTGCTGAGCTTGATTCAAAGGTTGTTCAAGAGGTATTTGACGTTAATATATATCCAGAAGTTTATAGGTATAGTGCGCCACTTTCTCCTCATATAGCGGCCGCTATGGAAAATGATGAAATAGACATAAATAAGATTAGTTTGCCATACGGAAAAGGGTTAATAATTGAAGGGGCCGGTGGGCTGATGGTTCCCATAAACAAGAAGCATTTTATTATTGATTTGATAAAACATCTTGGTACGCCAGTAATTTTAGTAAGTAGAACAGAGATTGGTACTATAAATCATACGTTACTTTCAATAGATGCATTAAGAAAAAGAGGTATAGAGGTTTTGGGCGTGGTACTAAATGGTAATGCTAATAAACATAATGCAGATAGTATTAAGTTTTATGGGAATGTGAGAATATTAGCTGAAATACCAAAACTTGATGTTATAACCTATAGATCGTTGCAAAGTATTTCAAAAACTTTTAAAATATAATGAATAAGAATTTGATATGGCATCCCTTTACACAGCAAAAAAATTCTGTTCCAGAATTAAAGATTATAAGGGGTGATGGAGCGTATCTTTTTGATGCAGATGGTAACAAATATATAGATCTTATTTCTAGCTGGTGGGTTAACTTGCATGGTCATGCCCATCCTGAAATTGCGCGGGCAATATATAATCAAGCATTAAAGTTAGAGCATGTAATTTTTGCAGGATTTACTCATGAGCCTGCTATAAGACTATGTGAAGAACTAAGCTCTTTAATTCCAGACCGTTTAACAAAATTCTTTTTTTCAGATAATGGCTCTACTAGCGTTGAGGTTGCGCTAAAGATGGCTTATCAATTTTGGTATAATCAGGGTGATAGAGAAAAAACACTTTTCTTAAGTTTTGATGGCTCTTATCATGGTGATACTCTTGGTGCTATGAGTGTAAGTAATTCAGGATTTCATGATCATTTTAAAAAGTTACAATTTCAAAGCATAAAGATTAAATTCCCACATACTTGGATTGGTGATACCGAAATAGAAGAAAAAGAAGAGGTGGTGCTGAGGGAGCTAGTAGAAGTATTAGATGAATATTCAAACAAGATATCGGCATTGATATTAGAGCCGTTAGTTCAGGGTGCTGGTGGTATGAGAATGTGTAGAGTATCTTTTTTGAATAGGGTTTTAAGTGCTATCAAGGAGCGTGGAATATTTATTATATTTGATGAGGTGATGACTGGCTTTTATAGGACAGGTACTCTTTTTGCACTTGATCAAATTTTAATAAAACCTGATTTTTTATGCATATCTAAAGGTATTACTGGTGGTTTTTTGCCACTTGCGCTTACAATTACTACAGATATCATTTATAATGCATTTCTTGGAGATGATTTTTTTAGAGCATTTGCGCATGGGCATTCGTATACAGCTAATCCAATTGCATGTGCGGCTGCAATAAAATCTATAGAAATTCTGAAAAATAGTATTTGTAATATAATTAATATTAACTCAGCGCATCTTCAAGGTTTAGACATTTTAAAACAAAGTGAAAGAATATCTGGCCTGAGAGTTTGTGGTACAATAGCCGCATTTGAGGTACATTTATTACATGCTAACCTTAATGCTGAATTAAAGAAGAGGTTTTTATCTAAAGGCATGTTACTTAGACCACTTGGTAATACCGTATATTTGCTGCCACCATATTGTATAACACAAGAAGAAATCTTAAATTCTTATAGAGATATTTTAGAAGTGGTAAATGGTATACAAAATGAATGAGAATTATGTGAATTTTAAAAGTAAGAGCTACTTTAGCTGCTTTATTTGAGGCAGGCAGATAATACCTCATATAAGCCATTCTATAGCCTAGTCAAAAGAGGTTGAGACAGTTTTTAGCACATAAGCTAGGGTGTCTGTACAAATTTTCTTCTATATTTTCTAACTAAATGCTTAATCTTAAACCAATAATGCTCAATTTGGTTTAAATCTGGTGAGTTAAAAACAATACTTCGCATCCAACTACTGACTTAATCTCCTCTATTACATCTGCATTCTTATGAAACTTTATGTCATCCAT
>NZ_JARGYT010000079.1:0-5620 GCF_034470605.1 Candidatus Cyrtobacter comes | reverse complement strand
GGAAACAACCTTTTATCCATCTAAATACCATATTTATCGCCTCCAATATAATATTGCATCTTTTCCATTATTTGGCAAAACCTTTGTTAACAGTGCCTATATCTCCATCTATATCTTTAATATTAAAAATGCTTGCATAACCCTTTAATTTTCCATTTTCCTGGGTATTTAGTGTATTGTGTGTATTTTTTGTTTCCATATATTTTACTAATGAATTATTGGTTATTAAAATCTGAGCCCAAGTTATATTCTTGGGATAATATGAGAAAGGAAAAAACTACTATCTGGAATGGTGTTAGGAATTATCAAGCGCAGAGATATATGAAGATAATGCAAAAAGGTGATCTGTGCTTTTTTTACCACTCTGGTAGTGAAAGAAGAATAGTTGGCATAGTTTCTGTAACTTCTGAATCATGTTTTAAAGATAAAGATGAGCTTAATTTGGTGAATATTGAAATTTCATTCTACTCTAATATTGAAAAGCCAATAGAGCTTTCTAGGATAAAAAGTATTGAGCCAAATTGCATATTAGCTATACAGCCTAGACTATCCATAGTGCCTTTAAATGTAGATTTATGGAACAAAGTAATGCTCTATTCCAATTCTTGAATATCTGGATATAGATAAAATTTATAACTGGGGAGTATGTGAAGATTTTATATTTGCAAATATCTATACTTATTATAATTTTTGCTTTATAGTTTCAGCATATTCACATATGGATACTCAGAGTTTTATATAGCCTGTAGCTGCGTTTTTTATTTTGGTTTACCTATATCTTATGGAAAAAGAAAGAGTTTTAACCTTGAGGAACCTTAATTTAAAAGTTTTTTCTATTCTGATTTTATACCCCATATTTGTATTTGGATGTGTCTTTTTATACTCTTCATATTATGGGGGCATAGGTTCGTTTGAGATAATAACATCTATTGTAGCTTATTATGTAGCTAATATTTCTGTTGGTGTCGGTCTTCATAGATTATGGTCTCATAATGCTTTTAAGACTAATAAAGTTGTTGAATTCATATTGATGCTTTTTACTTCTGGGACATTTCAGGGGCCGGTATTGGCATGGGCTTCTGATCATAGGTTTCACCACGCTTATACAGATGAGGTAATGGATCCGCACTCACCTAAGAAGTTTAGAGATAACAAATTGCTGGGTTTCTTTTGGTCTCATTTTGGATGGATGCTTTTCAGCGAGCAAAGAAAAAATCTTGATAGATCTACTTTAAAATTACTTGGTTCAAACAAGATGCTTGTTTGGCAATTAAGGAATTATTGGTTCATATCGCTGTTTATGAATCTTGTATTCCCTCCTGTGCTTGGGTTTATGTTGTTTGGTACATTGAAGGCTGCGATTGCTTTTTATGTTTTTGTAGGGTTTGGAAGAGCGATTCAGCAACATGCGACATTTTGTGTTAACTCTGCTTGCCACTTCTTAGGTACAAAGAAATATATAGATGGAACTGCAGGTGATATTTGGTGGTTGGCTTTATTTCTTTTGGGTGAAAATTGGCATAATTTTCATCATGCCTTTCCAAGGGATTATAGAAATGGGCATAAATGGTATCATTTTGATGTGCATAAGTGGATAATATATACGATGAGTAAAATAGGTCTGGCAACTGACCTTGTCGTAACTCCTGAGAGTCGTATACACGTAAAGGCTGAGGAGGTGACTGAATCAGTATATTCTGCCCTTTATAATAAATTGCTTTTACTTAAAGAAGAATCTGAGAAAATAGCGGCATTTGCTAGCAAAAAGATCCAAAACTTTGAAAAAATTGCTTCGGTAGCAATAGAAAGTAGTAAAAAGGAGATCTATCATAGACTTCTTTTGGTGGAAGAGTCTGCGAAGCTTATATCATTAAAGGCTGAAGGAGCTTTTAATGGCTCTATAAAAATCAAGAAGAGGTTTGTGAAAAAATTGTCTGAAGAGCTCAATAAATTGCGTGATAGTCTTAATGCTTATCATTTGAATGAATTGTCTGCAGATTTGTAAATAGTGGATCATTGATGAAATGCCAATGTATATAAGAGACAAAAGGCCTACTTTGTTTGTGGTTTGTATTTTTTGTGGTTAATTGCCAAGGTTATTTTGATAGATATTGAGCATTTAGCATTGAGCATTGAGCATTGTAAAGACATAATTGTTGTATTTATAAAATGGTGTTTTTGCTTGATCTCTATTTATCTTTATCTCTGTTTATCTAGATCTGTTTAATAATTGTTTTATCATTAATAAAAATTAATGATGTCTGTGTTAAGAACGTTGTTGTAATCTTTGAATGAGCTAGTAAAATGCTGTTACAGATTTATGGGGATTTTGCTAAATGAGGTATTTCTTGATTTTTGTAACAACGCTTTTATTGTCCTCGTGCTATGACAAAACGCCTGCTCAAATAGAGAATAGGGCTTCGTATTTTTATGCGAAGGATAAAACTGTGAAGTTTGTAAAGGTATCAAGTGATATTTCGATATCGGAGCTTGCTGTTATTTACGGCGTTAGTCCAGATGAAATTTCAAAGCTTAATATGATATCAAAAAATGCTGTTGTGAAAGCCGGCTATGTGATTGAGATACCAATAAATAATAAGGGGGCTGATGATAATGGAGTGCTTAATTCTGATTTTAAAGTTGAAAATCAGGATAATATAAAGGAGTTTAGTATATCGGACTATCAAAGTAGAGATGAGCACCTTAAGAAAGAGGAAAGTTATTCAACTAATGAAAATTTAAAAAACTTTCAGACATCCTATCCACTAAATAATCCTAAATTTATTTGGCCGGTTTTTGGACGTGTAATATCTAGATACGGTGATACAGGTAATAGCTTTAATGATGGGATAAATATTAAGATTAGTGAAGGTACTAATGTACTAGCTATGACAGATGGTGATGTTATATATGCCGGTATGGAGCCAAAAGTTTATGGAAATTTAATTATATTAAGACATTCAAATTCATTACTTTCTGCATATGGGCATAATAAAGAGCTCTTAGTTTCCTTAGGAGATAAGGTAAAAAAAGGTACAGTAATTGCTATTTCAGGAAAAAGCGGTTACGTTGACTCGCCTCAGGTTTACTTTTCAATTAAGAAGGGGAAAACCACTGTCGATCCTGAGAAAAATATTGATTAGTAGATATGATAAAAAGTCTTTTGGTTGCAAATAGGGGTGAAATCGCCTGTAGAATAATACGTACTGCCCGTAAGATGGGGATAAAAGTAATAGCGGTACATTCTGATGCAGATAAAAATTCCTTGCATGTGAGATTAGCAGATGATGCTATATTCATAGGGCCTGCACCTGCTACACAAAGTTATCTTAATCAAAAAAAGATAATAGATGCTGCAAAAATTTCTGGTGCCGATGCTATCCATCCTGGGTATGGATTCCTTTCTGAAAATTATGAATTTGCTAAATTAGTTGAAAGAAATGGAATTAATTTTATAGGTCCATCCGCAGAAGCAATACGAAAAATGGGTGATAAGATAGAGGCTAAAAAAATAGCTAGGGAAGCGAAAGTTAGTATAGTAGATGGATATATGGGGGATATAAAAACAGAAAAAGATGCCCTCAAGATAGCAAAAAAGTTGGGATATCCAATAATGCTTAAAGCTGTTGCAGGTGGCGGGGGAAAAGGTATGAGGGTTGTGAGGACAGAGGATGAGATGCAGCAGGCATTTAAATCAACAAGAAATGAGGCCCAAAATAATTTCTCAGATGGTAGGACATTTATAGAGAAGTTTATAGAAAGCCCAAGGCATATAGAGATTCAAATATTAGGGGATAAACATGGGAATTATGTATGTCTTGGTGAAAGAGAATGTTCCATACAGAGGCATCACCAAAAAGTTATTGAGGAAGCGCCAAGCGCATTTTTAGATGAAAAAACTAGAAAAAAGATGTATGCGCAATCAATAGCATTAGCCAAAGAAGTTGGATACTTTTCTGCAGGAACTATAGAATACATAGTAGATCAAAAGAAGAATTTCTTTTTTCTTGAGATGAATACAAGGTTACAGGTTGAGCATCCTGTAACAGAGTTAGTTACAGGGCTTGATATAGTTGAGCTTATGATTAGGGTGGCAATGGGTGAGGTACTACCAATTAAACAAAGTGATGTTAATATTAGTGGGTGGGCAATAGAAGGGAGAATTTACGCGGAAGATCCTTCTAGTGGTTTTATTCCATCTACGGGAAGAATAACAACATATTCAGAGCCATCAACCTCTAGTAATATAAGAATAGATTCTGGAGTATATGAAGGAGGTGAGGTTAGTATGTTTTATGATGCAATGATAGCGAAGGTATGTTCATATGCAGAGACTAGAGATAAGGCTATACAAATTCTTAATCAAGCGTTAGATCAGTATATCATTAGGGGTATATCACATAACATTAGTTTCTTACAGGCCATACTCAATTCAGAAAGGTTTCAAAAAGGTGATCTATCTACAAATTTTATAGATGAGGAATATAAAGATGGTTTCGCTGGTAGTGTGTTAAGAAGCGAGGAAAGTAGCGTAATATTGTGCGCAGCTACATTCGTATTTTTAACAGATAAAAAGAGATGTACTACAATTAGCGATCAAATGCGTTCTGCTAATAGATGGATAGGGACTAGGTGGGTTGTGGCGCTAGATGGTGTATATTATCCTGTCACTGTTCGCCCAATAGATGATGGGTATAAGATATCTTTTGAAAATAGAAGGTTTTTTATTACAAGTAGGTGGTTACTTGGTAGTAAATTACTGCAATGTACTATCAATCAACATAAATACTCTCTTCAAATCAATTATCTGAAGGGTTGTACTGAGTTATTGATAGAATTCAGGGGGGTTAAATCAAACGCAACGCTATTTACGCCTCGTGCAGCAGAGTTAAATAAATTCATGAGGGTCTTTGATAGTGATTCAGATATAAAAGATGTAGAATCTTCAATATCTGGAATGGTTGTAGATGTTAAAGTTTCTCCTGGAGATTGTATATCTAAAGGTCAGCCGCTGGTAGTGATTGAGGCAATGAAGATGGAAAATGTGATAACTAGTAAGGTAGAAGGTAAAGTTGCTGCGGTGAATACAAAGGTTGGTGAAGTATGCTCATTAGGCGATATACTAATAACCCTGGAGTAGCCAGATATAGTGTGCAGTATAATTTTAAATGTTGAATAGAGGGTTTTATGATATTGCTACACTCTAGCTATATAGCGGAGTTACTTGAAGAGGATAAAACCATAATAATGTAAAATAATATCGCCTATTAGCTATGCAACTCAGCTTAAATCATTATATACGTACAGTATGTATGGAAGGAATAGCTGATTCTCATTATATATGCGCAAAGAAGGCGGTGCGTGAGTCCTCTTGCACACATTCTTTTTTTATAAAAGATTACAAGCTAGATTTCGTAGCAAAACTCAGTGGTATAGTCATTTAAAATTACATTGATAAAATTGCTAGGTCCATGGCTTGCTCTAAGCTAGTGACATTATGTAGTAATTCTCGTATCTTAACCTTTATATTGGCCCAATACTTCTCTATAGGATTTAATCCTCACTTTTACCCACAAATATAAAATATGAGTTTAAGTTTATTTAAATGTATTTTAAATAA
>NZ_JARGYT010000078.1:0-5693 GCF_034470605.1 Candidatus Cyrtobacter comes | reverse complement strand
TTCGCTAAACTCAAAGAAAATCGACGCTTAGCATTACGATTTGAGAAATCCGATCTCTCTTTCCTTGCCTTTATAGCTTTAGCATCTATTAAATACAACCTTTGTTAACAGTGCCTAGCATCTTTTTCTGGGTTAACCCAGAAATTTTTTGATGTTTTACCCCATCCTTGCAGCATGGAATTAACATATGAAATCTCCAACTTTTCTGCTAAATCTCTTAGTATGTTTTCTGTATCTATAATCAAAAAATCGCTATCAACAAATGCAAATTTGATATGTGACTTATGTTTTTCTGCATATTGAATAAATTCCCCCAAAGCTTTCCAAGAAGTCTTAGAAAATGAACCTTTAACATACCTAGTAGTATCTAATAATTGCTTTGTAGCAAAAAGCAATTTTTGTTCCACTTCAAGCTGTACAAATGTATCTAAACCCTTAGCAATAGAGTCATTGATTGTTCTAATAACTAAAGATTCACAAGTTCTATGCATATCTCTTATAAGTACTATGCATCCATAAGAAAGTTTAAGTAGTTCATCCCACTCTTGATGATTTAAGCTATTTGCCATTTCTTGAACCAAGAGAGTTATTGGCTTTGAATCTTTTGTGCTTGAAAATTCCTTATATCTTTTCAAAATATTAGCTAATCCTTTATTGAATCCATTTTCCTTATAATAAAATGGCTCATCTAACTGTACAGTAATATCTGGAGATTCTGTCAATATTCTTTGAAATACAGTTGTGCCACCTCTTGGCACACCAACCGCCAAAACCAATCTTAATTTTCCTTCTTTAACTAAATCTTGAATTTTAGTTAACATACTGTTTGGATTTATAAAAATACTACGTGTTTTATCTTATTATATTTGCCTTACATTGGTTTTGATAGTTATTTCTGTGCCAAAATACTCTCTAAACTTCTCTCTACGCTCGGATAAAAATTTATATATATTTTCTTGAAATGATCTATTATTATAAGGCAACTCTTCACTCAATTTATCTAACAACTCATACTCCTGTTTTGGAACTTGGCTCAGAATATCTTTTAGTTGTTGATCTGTTATTTGCAGAATAGACCGCAATCCATCTAGATAATAACTATAACTTTCAGAAACACCTCTGTTTTTGCGAAGAATTGAATCAATATGGGGGTTACGCCTTGATGCATTAAACAATATTTCTTCATATAATCGCTCACAACTCTTATCAGAAGGTCCACCTTGTATAAATATGTTGGCTTGTGGTAAAAGGTGTAGCCTTTGATTAAAGGCAAGCTCATTTATAGCAAGTGCATCTGAACCTAAAATCTCTGGTAGTTTTGATTTAAATGTATTTTTTAGGCTAGAAAATAGAGCCATATCTAAATCTATACTAATTATATCAAAATCCCCATTTTCTTTTATCATAATACCAGTGTTGTAACCTTTTCTATTTAAGAAATCACCTATAGAAAGATAATGCGCAAAGGCTACAGCCTTGTAGAACTTTCTCTGAAAATCTTGAGAAGATAAACTGATTATCCCTTTTATATATTCAGACATATAACCTTGTAATTGCCTAACGTGCTCTTGATTCTTTGGTTTAAGCGAAAGTGCTTCTTGCATAGCATTGCTTGTTTCAAGAAATTTTAATCTCAATTTACGAAAAGCTTCAGCATCATGCAAAGCTATACCAAAACAATCTATCACCTCTTGTTTATCGTAATTTCTAATAGCCTCAATTAAATCATAAAAATGAACTTTTTTGCTATAATAAGAGTATGATCTTATATCAACAACATTCATCAATCCTTCTTTGGTTTTGGCAAGCGTATCTTTTTAGTCTATAGATAAGTAGTCAAATATCGGAAATTCAGGTATAAGTAATTTTAAAACCTTTGCAGCAATCACACTAGAGGCTGCATAAAGTGTGGAAACAGATTTACAAATAAACTCACAACCATCACTGTCTGTCAGTAGAACTTTTGGCTCCGCACCACCTATTGTGGTATCTACTCTGAACGATGTAAAGATAATATGGCCTCTCATAGTAGGTAATAAAACCAATATAGAGGTTAGATTATATCAAAGAACAAGTAAGGTTGAAATAGAAGAGCTAATATATATTAGAGGGTGTAGTCAGTTCAGTTGAATTAGCATAGAAGTACCTCACATAACTGAGTAAATTCAGAATACTTTTGGAGATAAGAATGAATAATCCACTACAGCTAATCCAGCCACACCAATGCTGGATTAGCCTCTCATTACCACCTCATTATAATCAGCTTCTTATTATCGTCTCTGTATCTCTATTATTAGAAACCCTATTTAGCCAATGCCCCGATTTCTCTAGATTATCTATAATACTTCCTGCTATATCCTTCATATCGTTATATATCTCTTTATCTATTTTTTTATCTGTCAGCGCTTTAATTGCATCATATACCTTAGTTGTAACTGTACTTATAAAAGACATTATAATATTTTGTTCAGCTTTAGCCTTGCTAGCTTCAGGGCCTTGAAGATCCTCCACCTTTTTTATTGCATCTTCTACAGAGTCTATAATATCCCCAATTATATTATTTTTTTCATCATTAGTTAATTGAATACTATAACCTGAAAACAACTCATTATGTTTTTCTAAAAGTTTATCAATCAAGTTTGTGCATATTTCACCACTATCCAAACCTTTAGACATACCTTTCTTAAACGTTTCTGTCATGCCAGATGCAATAATAGCAAACATTTTTTCTGGCATTTTAAAAAGGTTACTCTCCTTATAATAATCAGGTAGGCGCTCGATACAATTAGTGCCTTTAAGTACTTTAATAAGTTGATCAGGAGTTACCTTATCTAAATCATATTGATAAAAAGGGATATTAATTGCTCTTACCCCCTCTGGTAACCCAAGCTGCTTATGCAATATTTTATCAGTCTCTAAAAGGCAGCTAGATACTACTTTAGCTACAAATTCAGAACAAATCATTTTTTCCTCTATAAAGCCTCCTTGCTCAAAGAATAAATTGTAAATATTGTTAAGTTGCGCATCAGCTTCTTGTTTTGCTAGTTTTTTAGTATCAGTACCTTTTTTAATTCCAAATTTCTCTGTAAACTTACCTAAAAGCTCGTTTGCACCGGCCAAGCTCCTCTTATTAGTAGAATTTTGCATTTCAAATAGTCCACTATCTAACTCTATATGAACATTTCTATAAATTTCGTTTATTTGTTCTAAATCGTCACCAAATTCTTCTTTTGCAATTTTCATGGCTTCAGGTGTAAGCAGCTTCCTTACATCAACCCTGAATACATCTGAAAAAAGAGCATCTTGCACATAAAATTCCTCTACTTCATACCTCCCAACCACATGCGATAGCTTTATTTCTTCATCTAATAATGCAGCATGCCCATAAATACCATTGGTAAATAATGTAAATTTCTCCTCATCACCAGGCTTCCTATTTTGTAATTCAAGTTCTGATTTTATGTTATGCACAACAATATCACCAGGCTTGAAATGCTCATTTGCAAATTCTTCAAACCTTGAATCCATCACTTGTAATATACCATCAACAGTATAATATAGATCCCTTAGATCATCTAATTTCCCTTGGTAGCGACCTGCTTTGCCAACAATCCCTTCGTATATATCTTCTAATGTATAATTAGCACTACGAATATCAACCAATTTACCATATTCACTTAATGACATTCTGCTACCATACTCAATACCACCCCCTTCATCTAATTCCTGAATGATATATTCAAATCTATCCTGAAACTTCAATAAGTCATCGAGATGCCTACTTTTGTACGAAAGCCTCATAAGTGAATCAATAGAATCCTCGTATATGGCTTTATTAAGCGAGCTTTGTGATTTCTTTAAATTATCTAACTCCTTATTCAGTTCTTGATTACCTATAGAATATTCTAAAAATTTATGAAAAAGCCGATTATCAAACTTAGATATCTCAATCCTTACACCATCATTAATTAATTTTTGTACCGTATCTGGATCACGCTTATTTGTAGCCATTAAATGAATAATGTACGTAAAAGTCTCCTTAGAACTAAGATCTGACTCCATTCCTCTATAACCATCATGACTAATGGTGTTTTTTCTAAAAATGACGTTAGCTAATTGCTTATCTATAATATTATCTTTCACTAATAATTCAATTAGCTCTTTTTCTATATCATTTTTAGATAAGTTATTATCCTCTTCTAAACAGTTATCTATTTTTTTATCAATAAGTAATTTTACTGAAGATAATAACCTATAAACATTATAACCAAAGACACTACCATATAGTCTTTTCCATTCTTCAATTCCTTTTATTGCCAAGTTTATTTGACTTTTTAGCTCATTATATTCTTCTTTTCTAATAATCATATTAATAACAACTCATTATGCCCATACATAAGAATATGTTAATAAGCAGTATCTAAAAAACAACCGGTTAGACTAATATTTAATAGAAATAAAATGGAATTGGATAATAAGCCCACTCAAACACTATCTGCACTGAACATAAATTTTCTGCAAAATTGATATTCATAAATCTTGAAGATTATACATTTTATAACAAACATCTTTTTGATTTTTATGCCAAATAAAAAACTGTGTAAGCGCATCTACCTGATCATCATGCGCTACATATGGAAAATTAGTTAACTCTTCCTCAAATTCACAAAGCCAGTTTGCTTTATATGGAATTAGGAAATTCCCTAATTCTATGTTGTATGAAGAGATTATAAGCCTGGTTTGCTTATCCCATTTTGGTAAGCATTTTACTACTGGAAGCTCGTGCCTGAGATCTTGTAACAACTGCTGTCCACTTGCCTTATCTTCGATTAAAATGCTACTAGGCTGATATTTATTAGCTAACTCCACAATTAGAGTTTTTAATTTCGAATATATTAGTTTTTTTCTCAATATATCTATTAGATATATTTTATCACCATAAAGCCCAAAAGTTGCACATACTGTATAATCTGATCTATCATCACATTTTATCGCACAATCCCAACTTTGATAAATTTTCTCAAATTGAGGAGGGTTTTTATATTTAATTAACCATTTTGGATTTATTATTCCATTTTCAATCTGCTCAGGATTTTGTTGATATTGCGAGGCAAATGCATATGAACCCAGCTCTTTTTTAGCATTTTCTATATCACGTATACCTTCTCTATCTAAATGCAGTAACTCACCTTTTTTTCTCGTAAATTTTACACATCCAAAATTTATCTTTGTGTTTTTTGTGCAAATTGCTGGTAATGAAAGATGCTCCCATCCACCAGACCTTAATAAAAGACCACTCAAATCATCGTTGTGCAGCCTTTGCATAATTAATACAATGGCCCCATGCTTTTTATCATTTAATCTACTCATAAATGATTGCCTAAACCAAGAAAGTGCTCTTTGTCTAAATTTATTACTCAGTGCTTGCATTGGAGTTAGCGGATCATCCACAATTAAAAAATCCGCCCCCTCTCCAGTTAGGGTACCACCTATGGATGTGGACATCCTAAAACCATGCTGAGAAGTTATGACTTTATTCTTGGTACTCGATATTATTTTGAGCGGAAAGGATCTATTATACCAATCTGAAGATATTAGGCACTGTTAACAAAGGTTTTGCCAAATAATGGAAAAGATGCAATATTATATTGGAGGCGATAAATATGGTATTTAGATGGATAAAAGGTTGTTTC
>NZ_JARGYT010000077.1:0-5810 GCF_034470605.1 Candidatus Cyrtobacter comes | reverse complement strand
ATAAAATATGCCTTGTGCAGTAAACTCTTTTGCTATTTCTGATAAAAAGGAATCTGGATGCGCCTCAACATATTGACTTAATTTTTGATCATCAATTTTTGAGAGTTTTCACCTAAAGATAGATAATAATATATCCTGATAATGCTGAAAAATCTCCGGTGTTGTAAGAGCGCACCAGAGCTTTATAGTAACCATTTCCTCTTCTTTGGATACAATTTTTGTGCGGCGGGTCATGCCTTGTGTTGCTGTTATTATGCTCAATGCATACGGTTCCTGATTTGCCGATAACATGGCGATTTTTAGGCAAAATTTTGGCAAATGCATCCCAATCATCCGTGTAAAATCGGCAATTTTCCAGACTCTCTACTTTCTCAAAAAGTCGCTTGAACGTTGTAGCATCCCCTGTAACACAGGCAATAGTTCTGCTACGATCCTTGATGACCCAGAGTTTTTGACTTTTTTTGAAGAAAATGCTACATTTCATCGAACTCTGTCTCCTAGATATCTGCCAGAAATGCTGGGTTCTGGAGTCTTGGCCTCTACGATCCACCGATAAATGGGCGAATGATTTTTAAGACTTTTCATGGAAAATGAGGCTTTCCCAAGGCTGTAGAAGATCACGCAAAAAGCCTTTTGACTGTCGTTTCACGTTTATACCGACGATCTCCCTTCACAAAATTCTCAAGTGTTACATGCTTTACATTTATAGCGCTGAATCCCGCGCACATGGCCATTCTTATGCGTATCTTCACTTTTGCAACTGGTTTCAGATGATCATCTGAAACCAACCTAATTGAGTATTTTAATAGCATTCTACCAAAAACTATCTAAATGTGAAGACTCTCATAGTTTCTAGATCCATTCATATTTCATTTAAGGTATCTTGTTGAAATAAATCTATTCTTTGTATGTTTAATTCATCAATTAAGTTTCATAAAAAGTCTAGACTACAAACTTTTTCTTGTAAGGATAGCAACATAATCTTCTATTTTTTTGATCTCTTTTTCTGCAATCACTCTTGACGACCCATGAGCGGCACATAATTTCCTCAAAAGGATCATATTATCTATTACTTTATCCAGCAACTCACCTTGAGGCGCAAGACCGTGCCTCATACTAGATATCAAATCATCAAAACTCTTATTAGAATCCTGACTCTCAGGTCTTATAGCAGATTTAAGAAAAAAGATCCCCTTTTCCGCACTTTTTGAAAATGCAACAGCTATCTGCGTTATATATGTGCAAACATCATCAGCATTATTATTACTATGGCCCATAAATTAAAGTATGTCGTGGAGAATAATTTACATGCTTTAAAGGTAGCATCTTATTTTTTATTAATCAAAACTGTATTGTATATTATTAGTACTTTCACTTTATATACGAGGATCATCAGCCATCTTTATATAAAATGTTCAATTTTAGTCTACAAAATCCCTATTTGGGATTTACCTTAAAATATAGAGTACTAAGCTAATAATTAATAAATAAAGCGAATAAAAACTAATAAATTCCATATAATTCTGCAACCGACAATTGCCTTTACTACAAGGCATACATTTATCTGGCAAAGAAAGAAGTCAATACATTTATTTCCTAATACAGAAGTAAATTTACTTTACTCTTAGGTAAAAATTAGAGAAAGTGTGCCAACTCTTTTTGGAGTTTGGTTTGCTTGGTCGCTCTATAAAACTCGATATTTAGGCACATACTACGGTATGCGCTAGTTTTGTTATCGGTGCGTGCACCAGCCAGGCTCTTTGAGCCGTGTATGCTGTATTTTGCACATCAGGTCGGTATAAACTGTCTCATTTTTTTACTGAGCGCAGACATTGGTCCATGTGAGCCTTTCATAGTAAACAGGGTAAAATTCTACCTTAAGTAGAATTTCCTTATAATGCAAGTTTGATTTGAATTTTTAATATGAGTACTTTATCAGCAGAAAAATGTTCTACAACTGCGGACTTCGAAACTATCGTGCACGAACTACGTGAAAAGTACGGTCAAGCTGTATATGAAAACTGGTTTAGCAAATTATCATTGGACTATATGAATGGAGAGACCTTATCTATATTCGCTCCTACAAAGTTCGTAAGAGAATGGATAATTACAAACTACTTTTCTGAAATGAAAAAAATAGGAGAAAAGTATGGGGTAAAAAAAATAGATATATCTATAAGCAAACAAATAAATACAACACGCAGCGGCTCTATCGAGGCAGATATAACACCACAGTTTGATTCATCATTTACATTTGCAAATTTTGTAGAGGGTAATCAAAATAGAGTAGCAAGGATTGCCGCACTCTCAATTTCAGATTTAAGTAAAACAAATGTTGAGTTTGGTAACTGGTTATATATACAAGGTGATGTTGGCGTTGGGAAAACGCACCTTTTACAGGCTATAGCATCAAAAATAAAACAAGATTATCGCGCTCATAAGGTTTATTACGTTAGTGCAGAAAATTTTGCACAAAACTATGTTGCCTCTGTCAGAAATAATGACCTAATAAGGTTTAGAGAGAACATTGGATCTATAGACGTGTTTTTATTTGATGATATACAGTTCACATGTGGAAAAGTAAGTACCCAGAAAGAGTTTGCACGTACACTGAATATACTTATGGAATCCAATAAAAGAATAGTAATTGCATCAGATAGATCTCCTTATTCTCTAGAGATAGATACAAGAACAAAATCTAGGTTATCCAGCTTCATGATTGCAGAAATGCAAAGACCCGGTATACAGCTGCGCAAAGAAATAATTAGAAAAAAAATCTCTATCATGGGACAACATGATTTTCCAGAAGACGCAATATCATTTTTAGCAGAAAATTTTACTTCAAGCGCAAGGGAAGTTGAGGGAGCTCTAAGAAGGACCGTAACTTTCTGTAACTTAAATAATATTCAAGCTACAAAAAAGGTGTGTGGAGATGTGCTGCAGTCTTCTTTAAGAGATAAAGTCTCTTTATCATCTACAAATAACATTATTAATGCTGTCTCTAGTATGTGCGGCATTAGCCAAGAAGATATAAAATCTAAAAAAAGACTAAAAAATATAGTAAAGGCAAGACAATTCATATGCTATCTAGCAAAGGAGCTTACCAAGCTCAGCTTTCAGGAAATAGGGGCATTGATTGGTGGGAAAAACCATGCAACAGTATTATATTCAATCAAGATTTTTGAAGAAAAAATAAAAAATGACCCGGACCTTAGCCGGGATTTACTCGAGGTAAAAAATAAGATAATAGCACTCTGAGTACTTTTGATCTGCTTTGTTTGATACGGTGATGAAATTTAATAAAATAATAGAACAAAAGCGTAGAGCCTCTAAGCTGGGTGGTGGCCAAGCTAAAATAGATATGCAACACCTTAAAAATAAACTCACCGCTAGGGAAAGAATAGACGTACTGCTAGATCCAGACTCATTTATGGAGATAGATGCATTTGCAGAGCATAGATGCACTAACTTCGAATTGGATAAAATATCTGGAGATGGCGTGATAATAGGTTATGGCACCATAACTGGAAGGTTAGTTTGTGTATTTAGTCAGGATTTTACAGTTATGGGTGGCTCGTTAGGTGAAGCCCACGCCTCTAAGATTCGAAAAATACAAGACATGGCGTTAAAATTGAAAACACCAATAATAGGTATAAGTGATTCAGGGGGAGCGCGCATACAAGAAGGGGTTGATGCACTTGCAGGGTATGGTAATATATTTCAACGCAATGTTGACTCATCTGGTGTTATACCACAAATATCTGTTGTGATGGGGCCATGTGCTGGCGGCGCAGTTTATTCACCAGCGATAATGGATTTTATATTCATGGTAGATAAAACATCATACATGTATGTTACAGGGCCTGATGTAGTACAAGCCGTTACTCATGAAAAAATTTCGCATGAGGAGCTTGGCGGAGCAAAACTCCATAGTACTAAGAGCGCTGTATGTGATGCTAGATTTAAAAATGATATAGATTGCCTTCAGCAAATTAGGCGGTTGATGGACTTTTTGCCATCCTCTAATTCATCAAGCCCGGTTATGAGGGAAACAAAAGATCCTGGTGATAGAATAGAAATTTCACTTGAAACTTTAGTCCCAGAAAATCCAAACAAACCCTACGATATGAAGCAACTTATAGAAAAAATAGTTGATGAGGGTGATTTTTTCGAAATAAAACCAGAATATGCAAAAAATATAATAATTTGTTTTGCAAGGTTCGAAGGTAGAACTGTTGGTATAATTGCAAACCAACCTATGCATCTTGCAGGATGCCTAGATATAAATGCATCAATAAAGGCCGCGAGATTTGTAAGATTTTGTGACGCCTTTAATATACCTATACTAAGCTTGGTGGATGTGCCTGGTTTCCTTCCAGGTACAAACCAAGAGCATAACGGCGTAATAAGGAATGGAGCTAAGCTTCTTTATGCGTATGCGGAGGCAACGGTTCCTAAGATTACTATAATATTAAGAAAATCTTATGGTGGCGCTTATATAGTTATGGGCTCTAAACACCTGGGAGCTGATATAAATTATGCTTGGCCCAATTCTGAAATAGCAGTTATGGGCGCGAAAGGGGCAATTTCTGTACTATATAGGAATAAAAGCGAAAAAGAGATAGAAGATGCGCTATCGTTATATGAAGAGAAATTTTCTTCACCAATTGCAGCCGCTTCTAGAGGCTATATAGATGATATAATAAGGCCTTATAATACAAGAGATAAAGTTTGCAAGGCACTTGCCATACTGGAAAATAAGAAAATTCAGCCCGAATGGAGAAAACACGATAACTTACCTATATAACCCTTTATATCATGCCAAGTGATCAAGAAAATTTTCTTGGACACAGAAAGAGACTTAAGGAGCGTTTCCTAAGGTCTCCACTAAGAACCTTTGCAGATTATGAAGTACTGGAATTATTCCTTTTTGATGCTATTCCAAGAAAGGATACAAAGATATTAGCCAAAACTTTATTGCAGAAATTTTCTTCACTTCAAGGGGTATTTTCTGCGGATATTCATGATCTCAAATCTGTAACTGGGGTGGGAGATTCTGTAATAATAAGGCTGAAAATGATGATGGATATATTCAGTAGATTTCATTTAAATATCAATGAGAAAGAATGGCACGTATTAAGTAATTGGAGCTCAGTTATAAGTTACTGCAACTTGACTATGGGCTTTAAAAGAAAGGAATTTTTTAGAATTTTATTTTTAGATAAAAGAAATTTTCTTCTTGCGGATGAACTTTTGGATAGCGGTACTATTGATAAAGTAAGTGTCTATCCAAGAGAGATTGTGAAACATGCCATAGCTCATAATGCATCTGCAATAATATTAGTCCATAATCATCCAAGTGGGGATTGCCTGCCTTCTGAACAAGATATAGTGCTAACAAGGAGTATAGAGCATGCTCTTTCAGGAGTTCATATTGTTGTTCATGATCATATTATAGTTGCTAAAAATTCTCATTATTCTTTCAAGGCGACTGGGCTACTTTAAATTCTCTATACAATCTTTTTGTACAGAATACTAAAAATCAGTTTATAAAATTTGCATTACTTATAGTCATTTTATTTGAGATAGCATGATACTTCTTGTATTACAGCTTATGCTAATTTAACTTAAATAACTATACTACGCACAACCACTTTGTGATAAGAGGTATAGCTAAAGCTGTATAAAATTATTAGGCACTGTTAACAAAGGTTGTATTTAATAGATGCTAAAGCTATAAAGGCAAGGAAAGAGAGATCGGATTTCTCAAATCGTAATGCTAAGCGTCGATTTTCTTTGAGTTTAGCGAA
>NZ_JARGYT010000076.1:0-5950 GCF_034470605.1 Candidatus Cyrtobacter comes | reverse complement strand
GGAAACAACCTTTTATCCATCTAAATACCATATTTATCGCCTCCAATATAATATTGCATCTTTTCCATTATTTGGCAAAACCTTTGTTAACAGTGCCTAGTGTTTTGTGAAAGATTTGCGCATGACGAAATATCTTAAGTTCATTAAGATTCATGGCTTCTGCATCTCTTTGATTACTACTTATACCCGCTAGTACAGCGTGGGCTTGCATATTGGCAACAATCTTATCTTCTTCAGAAGGCTCTTCAGTGATAATCGGTCTAGCACCTATAATACCCTTTCTTCTATGACGTATTTGTTGCGTATCTTTATTATCAGTAACTGTACTTCCTTTATCAATAGCACTGTATTTTCTGAATGATCTTCTTAAACTATTGCCTCTTTCAACAGAATATGTGCTTAAAATTTGTGACAACACATCATTTATCACATTTTCTTGCGCGTCTTCAGCATATTTGCTCAGTCTTAATCCTTGTACATTATCGATCATCTTTTCTATTATCACATCATTAAGATTTGTATTATTTTCTATAAAATCTATAAATGTTTTAAGTTTTAGTTTATTTACTTTTAAAGCAAATTCAAAAAGATTCTGCTTCATAGAACTGTAAGTTTGCAATATTGTAGATTCTATTAAAAGGAGTGTTAATTTTTCATTTAATTCATCTCTAAAATCTTTCATTCTAACTTCAACACTTTGCACACCAAATCCAGGTGTAGATACAGATGTTTTTCTAGGTGATCTAGTAAAAGATTCTTTCAATTCTCTTTTGGAGTTTGTCAACTCTGTAATAAACTCCTCAATAATATCGTTTCGCTGTGCTGAATCTAAATTTAAAAAATTTGCATTTGTTAAAAATTCGTTTAATTCAGAGATTACTAACTGCCTATCACTAATATCAATATCTTGTTGATTATCAATAAGTTTGTCAAATTTCTCCCTTTCTTCTTGTGTAAAATTTTCTGATAATTGATATACTGTTGAGGTGGGTTCAGGTTTTAAAAATTCAGCTAATTGATCGACGTGATCAATACTATTTTTTTTATCATAAAAATCTTTTGTCATATGCAAAGAACCAAATTAACTAACCTAATTTTCGCTAAAGTATAAAAGCTATTAGTAATAATATGTTAGGATAAATGCATATTTATATACGTGATCTACGTGATCCAAAATATCAAAGTTTTGAACATTAATTTGCTATTAATTGAATACTTATAAAGTAACGATATTTGGATTTATTCTATTAATATTCGTAACATAAAACACTAAGTAAGCTAGAGATTAAAAAACAATATTACTATATAAAATAAGCCTATCTCAATCTTTTTAATATAATATTTAACTTCGCTAGAATAAACTAGTTTAGCTATCGCTAAGAGCAATGGAGCGTAGGATAAACAACACTAAAAGGAGACGATTGCAATATAAAACAGAGAAGCAAGGCGGTTAGAAATTGCAAAGAAGCATCTAAAGTAGCTTAAAGGATAATGGCATGAAAATATTTGAAGTAAAAATCCAAACAGTACTAATATAATTATTTTAGGTGCTGCCTATGCTAATTTAGCTCAAATAGCCATATGCATCACAGCGAAATCTTCTTCTTTATATCTAAGAATCTTTCCACTTATTTTACTTCTAGTATTGATGATTGCGCATAGACTTTCTATCATAGGTTGTGTTGCCAAATTAATAGATTATACAAATTATGCAAGATGGAAATAGACCACAACCTATTAGGAGAGGATTCTTTGGTGCGGTAAGGGGATTTATATCTAGAATATATAATACTATGCGAGGTAGACCAGAAACGGGTGTGGAGATGACCGATCAGCCTGCGGAACAACCGGCCGTTCCTGATAATTTTATTCAGAGAATTGGTCGTGTCTTTGGCATGTTTCGTAATTTTATTAGGGATAGGGTCATAGCCCCAGTTCTGAATAGATTTCGTGGTACTGAACCAGGTGCTCCTAAACCACTAGAGGATCGCGGCGCTGGACGAGCAGATGCGAAGAAGAATGAGGTTACTATAAGAGGAAAAGCTATTAGTGATCCAAACGGCATGGATAAGGCGCGCATTCAGAAATATGAAGAATTATTAAAGCGCTGCACAGAGCGAATTGAAGTTAAAGATAGAGAGAGGGCATTAAATGAAGCTGTAAAATTTATTAACGAGGCTAATGCACATGGATTACCATATATAGCAATTCAGTTTTTACAAAATGCTGATTATAATACACCAACAAATATCAGTGATGTTCGTCTTCAGTTACTGGGAGATGAGATGCTTGAGCTGCTTAGTAAAGCCCCTAAGTATCAGGAATTCTTTTTAGGGTCTTTGGAGGAAAGGGCTGAATTTCAACCTACAGAGCTAGCAAAGAATTTGAGGACGTTCTTTAGCCGTTTAGATAATGGAGGAAGGGAATTAGTAATAGAGTTTTTTAATGATATTGCAGAAAAGGCTGCACAAAAGGCTGCGTTCCCAACAATTAGGTTTGAAGATATGCCAAAAGTGATTAACGGTAACAAATCAACATATAACTTCGAGTTTATTCAATTATTAGTAAGATTAAAATCAGCTGAACAAAATAAAGCAAATGAGACGTATAAAATTCTAATGCCATACTTCTTATGTATTCAAGGTCTAACAATAGATCAAGATAATCTAGAAGCCGCCGCAACAATACTTAATATTATTGGTTTAGATTCTACTGGCAAACCTCAAACTTTTACATATAAAGAGCTTGTGGAGCTAAAAAAGAGGTTTTTTGTTAATGCTGAGGGGTACGGTACAAAAGTTACTATAGCTGGAGATTTTCCCTCATTGGCAAAGTTGATAAATGAGAATGAGAAATTTAAGGAATTTCTTATTGGGGCCGAAGATAGAGTAGGTTTGATAGAGAAGATTCTAAAATTAAGAGATGAGGAGATGGTTAACTTTCCGGAATTAACACAAATATATAGTAAGTTCTCAAGTACCAAACTTGCTAATATTAAGGATTTAAACATCTTTTTATCAAAAGATAATTTTGAAAAGATTAAGATAATATCTGAGAATGATGAACTTCGTGCTTTATGTAAAAGTATGATGTATAATGAATATCATAACGGCTCTGAAATAACGGGTTTATTAAGATTAACAGCTTATGATCTCAAAGCATTGAGTGAAGCATTTAAAAAAGAATCTAAGGATATGCAGAGTGAGATAATTGAGTTCATGTCTTCTAAAAGTGGAGATAACCCATATTTATATAGGCTATTTATTAAAGTTCAACAGTTAAAGGGAGATAGTACAAAGCTAGAAGAAGATGGTAAAAAGAGGCTCGAATTCTATAAATTTATTATTAAACATAATAGTGCTCAAGTTGCTAATTACTTAATTGGGTTAGATACCAATGCCTTTACTAATGTATTTAATAATATTAATACGTATAGAGGTAACACTTATGATGATAGTAATAAAATATTGCTAGTGGTTCAATTAATTGTGGCTGCTGAGGATAGCAAAGGTATACATGGTGCTTTGGCTGCTCTTATTAATAAAGGTATGTCTATTGACTCGTTTGGTGATAAACGCCAATATGTTAATTCAAAGTTTATACAATATTTGACTAAAAAAATAAGAGAAGGTGGGGGCGTGGATAAACTAAAAAATATGCTACTTAATCCACCTTTCGATTTTGAAAAGTTGGATAAGGCTCACGCCTATAAAGATAAACCTAGTGGTGTACCAGAGGCATTTTGGCAACTCTACATGGCAAAAGATCCAGAAGCGGTATTAGAACGTCTATTAAAAGAAGTTGCTAAAGAGCCAGAGCAGACACCAAAAGCATCAGAACAGGAAGTAGCAGAAGCAGCAGCACCAATAAAAGAGGAAGAACCGGGTGGGCGGTCAAAAGAGGGGGCAGAAGCACAGGGAGCGCAGAAGTCAATGGACCACCAAGAAGTGCAGGATACGCAGCAATCAAGAGTGCAAAGATCAAGAAGCGGTAGTGTTGTTAAGCAAAAATCGTAAGAGGAAGGTAAACCTGATTATAATTATAATAATTTTCTGACCAGCTATAGTTGTGTCTATAGACTTAAATAGGTATGCGCGTTATATTGCGGGCGATTTTATATCTAGATAGTACCTTCGCATCTTCAATGGATGCTGGTTATTCTCTTGATATGCGATACTCCAATTTTAGATAGATAGCCGTGTCAGATAAATCTAATGTTCTTACCTTGGGTGCAATACAAGAGCTGCCGTTAGTGGATATACATGTGCACCTGCCAGGTACTATATCACCCAGAACCGCTTGGGATCTTGGAGTGAGGAATGGGTTTATCTCTATAGATAATGAACATGGTGGTGTATCCTGGAGGAACGGCCCTAATTCTTTACAGCTTAATGCGCCGTTTGAGCATTACTCGAATATATTCAAGCAGCCAATTATCCTTGATAATGGCCCTGTTAACTTGGAATATAACATAGACTATCAGAGTTTTAAAAGTTTTGATCATATCATGGCAACTGTGCAGGGCCATAGGCACCCTCCCGGCGGTATTCAAAATGAGAGCGACCTGGAATTTGTGCTCAAAAGATATATGCATGATTGTATTGAACAAAAAGTATTCTATACTGAATTGCAGCAAAATATTAGGATAGCATATACAATATACTCGGGGTTAGATACACAAGAAGCACGTCTAAAACTTTACAGTTTTCTTAAACGCCAAATAATAGAATTTGCTAAACACGATATAATTTTAAGATTTATACATTGCTTTAATAAAACTCAGGCATCTCTTTCTGATAGCACAACTTATAATAGAGCCGTAGAAGCTTCTGAATGGCTAAAAGAGGCGCATGATGCCCAGCCTGGTGTATTTGTTGGTATAGAATCTGCTGGGCATGAAAAAGATGAATCAGGATGGCCGGCACACCTAAAGGCTGGATATGAAGCGGTTAGGGATATTGGGTTAGGTTGTGAGGCGCATGGTGGTGAAGCGACAGGTGTTGAGCACATGATGGATGTTATAAGGATGTTGCCAATTACCAGGCTGGCGCATGGGTTTCAAGTTATTGAGGATGAAAAATCTATCTTTGAAGTAATGGATAGGGATGTAACTCTAGTAATGGCGCCGCTAATTAATATGAAACTTGGAGCATGCCTTCATACTATTGCAGATAAAGATGGTCACTTGATACCAAAATCTAAATCTCATGGTGGTGTAAAATCATATATAGATGAATTGTATCAGCATCCGTTCTTTAAGTTAATAAGAGAATATAAGGGAATAAAAATTGCCCTTAGTTCCGATAACCCATATATGGCAGGTCGCTTAATTAAAGAATCTATAATAGCATTAGCTGGTCTTTCTAGTGAATATATTTTTCCAGATGGCACAGAACCACTTAGGTCTGATGAATTAGTCCAGTGTTGTTTAAGTGGAATTGATGCAGCTTTTTGCGATGATGAAATAAAGCAAATGTATAAAAGTAAACTATCTGATTGGATAAAAAAATATAGATATTAGGGTTTAGGTAGGTGTCGACATTTAAGATTTTTATGTGCTGCTATTTTAGCAACTCATTATGAGGCTAAAATGTTATATGACTTGAGGGATGATCAATGGGAAATTATTAAAGATATTTTACCTGGGAAAAGTGGAGATAGAGGACGTAGAGGATACGATAACCGTGGATTTATAAGAGCAGTGATGTGTGTTGCCAGAACTGGTGGGCCATGGAGAGCGCTTCCTGTGGAATATGGCAAATGGCCTACAGTTCATAAAAGATTTATTAGATGGGCTAAAGCTGGAATATGGCAAATGATACCTTAGCCGTGGATAGTGATAATGAATGGTTAATGATAGATTCTACGATCATTAGAGCGCATCAGCATTCGGCTGATGCTTTAAAAAATACCGAAACTGGTATGCAAGGGCTAGGAAGATCCAAAGGAG
>NZ_JARGYT010000075.1:0-5999 GCF_034470605.1 Candidatus Cyrtobacter comes | reverse complement strand
CCTCTTCTCTAAGAGAATACGCTCTTCCCATTCGAAAATATTATAACTAACCAATGATATTATCATCTTATTATATCAACCTCTTTTGCCTAGGCTATAGTTTAACTTAAATCACTATATAATTTTGCTTATTAGAGCAATAAAGAGATATAGTCATTTTATTTGAGATGGTACAATACTCCCTGTATTACAGCTTATTAGCTTTGTTTTTAATATGCTAATTTAACTTAAATAACTATATAGCTAAGATAGTATAAAATGGCGCAATAATTGCTCTAGCTTCTTAATTCCTATTTTATATGACGTTTCATACTGACTTAGCTATATCGCAGGTTCTACCAGTACCTAAATAGGAAAACTCAAGGTGTCAAGTTCTCCTCTTTATGTAGGGTTATGAAATTTGAGACATGGCGTCAGTTTTTGCTATTCTTATACCGTCTAAAGATATCTAAGGCTTTTTTGAATTGCAACTCAAAAATCCTATTCCTCTAATGGCGCATACGAAGTCTCGCATACACCATTAGCTCACTTATCCCAAAAACTATTTAATTTAGTGTTATCCAAAAATTCAAGGCTTTCTGAATTCCATTTTAAATTTATTTATCAAAAAACTAATACATTCTTAAGCCCCCATTAACTGGTAGTATAACGCCTGTAATAAAGGATGATGATTCACTTGCAAGGAATAAAGCAGCTTGAGCTACTTCCTCAACTTTTCCAAGCCTACCCATAGGGACATGAGCAATTATGCCATCAAGTATCTTTTGTGGTACGATATTCATCATTTCTGTATCTATATAGCCTGGAGCAATTGCATTTGCGGTAATACCATATCTTGCTACTTCCAAAGCGAGTGATTTTGTAAACCCTTCAATCCCAGCTTTTGCAGCAGCATAATTGGTCTGCCCAAGCATACCATGTGCATTGACAGAGCTTGTGCTTACTATTCTACCAAATTTTGCCTCTCTCATTTTTGGCAAGATAAGATTTGTCATATTGAAAACCGAGCTAAGATTTGTATCTATAACAGCATGCCAATTTTCTATAGATTGCTTGTGGAGCATGGCATCTCTTGCTATACCAGCGTTATTAAATAAAATTTCTATATTGCCCTCAAGCATATTTTCTGCTTTTTCTATTGCGGCTTTGCACTGAGAATAATCCGCAATATCCCATTTCAATGTTTTTATCCCAAACTCTTTTTCTAAAGCCTCAGCCGCAGAATTATTGCCTAAATAATTTGCAATTACTTTATGGCCCTGCTTATGCATACCAATTGCTATTGCCTTTCCTATCCCCCTAGTGCCACCTGTTATAAGTACTCTTCTCATATTATAAACATATTATAAAAAACTGTAAAAATTAACGTTCTAAACACATAGCGATTCCCATACCGCCACCTATACATAATGTTGCTATAGATTTTTTAACATCTCTTCTATGCATCTCATGGAGTAAGGTCGTTAATATTCTAGCGCCTGAGGCGCCAATAGGATGGCCCAAAGCTATGGCGCCACCATTAACATTAACCTTACTTGCATCCCAACCCATTTCATTATTTACACAAATAAGCTGTACAGCAAAAGCCTCGCTTGCTTCTATAAGACCAAGATCTGATACACTCCAAGATGCCTTTTTTAAAGCCTTCCTACAAGCTTCTACTGGCGCTATCCCCATTAGTCCTGGTTCTATACCACTTTGCTCAAATGACCTTATAATAGCCATTGGCTCCAACTTCCTCCTTTGAGCCTCTTTCAAGCTCATTAATAAAACTGCGGCCGCTCCATCATTTATTCCTGATGAATTACCAGCTGTTACGGTACCACCATCTTTTATGAATGCAGGCCTGAGTTTAGAGAGCTTCTCAAGGTCCATATCATGCCTAATAAACTCATCTTCAGAAAGTATATTACCATCTATTTGCATAGGAATTATCTCATTTTTAAAATGGGATAATTTTTGAGCTTTTGAAGCTTTTTGCTGAGATTCTAATGCAAAATTATCTTGCATGTTTCTAGTTATGGAATATTTCTTTGCCAACCCTTCGGCTGTAATACCCATATGTACACCTAGAAAATCGTCCATCAGACCATCTGTTAACATTAGATCTTGCATATCTATATTTCCCATTTTCCTTGCTGCCCTAATATTTACTGCAAATGGTGCGTTTGTCATACTTTCTTGCCCACCCGCTATTATTATTTTTGTAGGGTCTTCTAATATTGTAATGGCTGCAGCTCTAAGGCCAGAGCCGCAAACCTGGTTTAATATAAAGGCAGGTACACTTTCTGGAATACCAGCGCTTAATGCGGCTCTTCTTGCGGGGTTTTGCCCTGCGCCTGATAGCAATACCTGACCCATTATCACTTCCGAGATTTCCTTTGGAGAAACGCCAGTATCATTTAATATATTTTTTACTACTTCAGAGCCAAGCTCCCATGAGGTTTTTTTTGCTAAACCTCCACAAAATTTCCCTATTGGCGTCCTAAGAGCCTTTATTATAGCAACATCCATGTTCTTCAATAGATTTGATAATCAATATCAAAATGATATCAATATATTGATACATTTTGCAACAAAAGAATTGTAAATAAACATATTATCAATAGATGTATCAATACAATCTAGGGTAGATAATACTTTTTATTTTGTATAGTAACTTTTTTAAGCAAATTAATATATATAGTGATTCAAGCTGAATTAGCATAGGTAATCAATATATCTAAAGCGCTATAAAATGGCATAATATTTAGTGTATATAAATCATCAATCAAAATAGCTAATGACCTATCCAATACAATTTAGAAAAAAATAATGAAGCTGCATGAATCTGGTATGAAGTATGAAGAAGTATGGAAAAATCTGTCAATGAGAACCTTAAGCAGATGGAAGAAGGAAATAATGCCTAAAGCGAATAGAAATAAGCCAAAAATCAATAAAGAGGCTTTAATGGAAGATATTAGAAAATATCCGGATTCGTATGGATACGAACGAGCAAAAAGGTTATGTGTAAGCAAGTCTAGTATTGCTTACGCGATGAAACTATTGTCAGTAACATATAAAAACACTGGAAAAATATGCAAAAATTTATAAACAATGCTGGCTACTTTATCTACACTCTCCTGCCAATTGAGAAAAAATGGGCTCAAGCGCAGAGCCATTAACTGCTCCTTAGATCAATTATTCACCTCTTTTTTAGTATGATATTTTATAACGGTTTAGCTATATCTCTCAGAAATACTTAATATGGCGTTATTATTAACAGCTTCACATAGCTAAGCATTTTGATTCTCCAAAATGTGACTAAACATCATATTTTTCCTCTATGGAAAACCTTGTCAGCAAGTGAAAATCATTCAATGATAGATCTTGAGCTCTTTTTTGTGAATCTATACCAAGATCATTAAGAATTGCTTTAGTATTATTACCAAAAAGCAGAAGGAGCGAATTTGAAATTTTTTTTCTTCTTTGGGAGAAAGCATGAAATGTGACTATTTCTAGTGTTTGGAGAAATTTTTCTGTATATTTTTTGCCATTGTTTTTCATATAAACAACAGAAGATGTAACTTTAGGCTGCGGATCGAAACACTCCTTTGCAACATCAAAGCATATACATGAATCATAAACTGTTTGTGTTATAATGCTTAATCTTGAATATTCTGCATCTTGATAGGTATTAGTGATTCTAAGCGCCACCTCTTTTTGCACCATTACTATTATCTCTTCTATAAGAGAGGATGAATATACCCATTTTAAAAGTAATGGTGTAGCAACACTGTATGGTAAGTTCGCTATTATTGAATACTTTTCTGTATAATAATCAAAATTATCTAAAGCATCCCCTATTTGAAAATTGAAATTTTCATTTAATTTTTTAATCTCTAGCAGAGGCTGCTCAAATCTGTGGTCTTTTTCTATTGCAAAAAGATATTTCGGTTTTTGTAATAATATACTGTGTGTCAAGCTTCCAAAACCTGGTCCTATTTCTAATATTCTTTTTTCAGAAATATCTGAAGCTAATGAAGGTATTTTATGAGCAATTTCCTTATCTATTAAAAAATTTTGACCTAATGATTTTTTTGCGTAAAATTTTATATGCATGGTGTTTTTAAAAACCTGAGTTAACATCGTAGTTACTTGTTCAACTATCTATTACCATACGATATGTCTTCACAAAACCTTTCTATGAGAAAAAAAAGAGAACTGAGGGATGGAAAGCGATCCGAGATACATGAACTTGAAGTACCGTGTGTATTTGGTAACCGTCAGGAAAATGTAAAGCTGTATATAGGTAACCCTGATCACAAACATACACCTACACATTTTCAAGAAACATTGATTAAAGTTGAGAGAGGCGGCCTTATACCTAAAGAAATTTCTGATGGCTTGCAATCAATAAGAAACTTAGCAAAAGAAAACGGAGTATCATTTTTAGAGTTGTGTGGATATGCAATAAAATCACTATCTGTTGTTAAAAATAAACCCAATGATAAAAAAGAATCATAGAACAGCACCATGTACCAAAGGGGCAGAAGATATACCAGAAAGGCAAAAAGATTCGCTCTTTAAGATACATGGCCCCTACCCGCATTCTTCTCTAAGTGGCTAATACCTTTAGCCCGTAAAGAGTAATTAATTGAGAGATTAGTTAAAATATAAACTTTACACCAAAATCCACACTAGCATTTTTAGCTTGATTTATAGTCGCCTGTTTATCTTTTAGTATAATATCACCATGCACCTTGTTGAAACCAGCTTCAAAAGTAAAATTGATATTCTCACTCATACTATATGAGAAAATAATTGATGATCCAAAGCTAAAGAAGTTTTCTTTATGTTGATCAATAGATATAGCAGAGTTACCTAAGTTAACCTTTGCACCAATCATAAACTTTTCGTTTATGTTAAACATACTAGAGACTGAAACAGAAGCTCTGTTCAATTTTATATCAAAAGATTCTGATTTATCTGCGCCATGTGTATATTCAAACCCAACCTCAATTGGATTTTCCTCTAATAAAGATAATGAACCAGAAATAGTTTTATATTTCTCTGAGAAACCAAACCCAAGTATTACATTCTTATACTGCCCCTTTATAGTTGCAGAAGGATTAAATTTCTCAAATGGTGAAGAAATATTAGCATTATCTTTTGCTACATGTCCATTTTCCTTCCCAGGACCTTTAATAGCATTACCAGATTTAGTTTCTTCAGCAGATGATGAGCCCTTAGAGCTAGATCCACTACTTATACCAGCTTTAGAGTTGATATGTTCAGCATTACCATCTTTCTGATGACATTCAGGAAAAGCAGCGCCAGAAAAAGCAGCATAATAATACGCTTCATCATTTAACGGCTTGCCTCCAGACTTAGTATGATCAGCCTGCCCTATAGTGGGATTGCTACTCTTTATATCAATCCCACCTATATTAGCATCTGCACTACTACTATCTACATCATTAACACTCTCTGTACCAATCACAGACTTGCTAGTATCTACATTAGTACTATTACACACAGAATGAGCATTATTACCTAAGTCAATACCCCAAAATTGAGTGTTATTTTTTTCACATTTCTCAGACGCTTTGGCAGCGCTATTTATATTGGCCGCAGGCGCTTCGACTGTTATATTATTATACACAGCAACGTTAGCATCTTGCACATTGCTTGGTGTAGCAAATTGAGTGCTATTTGTGCTCGCTGCGGGCTCGCTGCCCTCTATATTATTAGGTGCTGACTTAGCACTTGCCCCAGATAGTATGCCCAAAGGTGGCGCAGCACTTACAGAATCAGAGCTCTTATTACCTTTGTTGGCAAAAACCTCTAATACTTGGGTTTTTAATATATAGCACGGATCATCCTCTGAATCTTGAGAATCTTTACACTTGATATAAGGGTTAGGCACTGTTAACAAAGGTTTTGCCAAATAATGGAAAAGATGCAATATTATATTGGAGGCGATAAATATGGTATTTAGATGGATAAAAGGTTGTTTC
>NZ_JARGYT010000074.1:0-6072 GCF_034470605.1 Candidatus Cyrtobacter comes | reverse complement strand
TTCGCTAAACTCAAAGAAAATCGACGCTTAGCATTACGATTTGAGAAATCCGATCTCTCTTTCCTTGCCTTTATAGCTTTAGCATCTATTAAATACAACCTTTGTTAACAGTGCCTAATCGCCATAATGATTGCCATAAATGATAAAGAAGATTATCTATCAGTCTTTTTTATTGTTCTGATAGGATTGCAGATTGTTTACTTCTTGATATGGGTTAAAAACACTGCGTGATCTTGGATTCTATACAAATATGAGTTTCGAGAGCACTGTAGTAATCTCGCTTTAGATTATCTAAAAAAGAATCATTATCCAGAACCCGATGAATATCTAAAATCGTCAGTAGAATATTTTTCAAGTGTTGCTAAGAATGAGCCTTTGCCTGTGGAACTTCGATTGAACGCCGCAATAAATTTAGGTTTTCTCAATTACCCAACGAGTAATGGCCAGTTCCAAGATTCAATGAGGCTCTCTATAGCAATTGAAGATGCTATAGAAAATTATAAAAAAACTTTTGATAAATAGTCTATGAAACATAATTCTTCATCAAGCAGCGCGTCTCTCCTCTCAGACTTTCCATAGAAGTGGTTAGAATTGAGTATAAAATGTATTATTTGTACTGTCTGTAAGATTAAATCTTGACTAATACATTCCACTTAACCTGATATGCCGACACTTTAAAGCCCCTCTATCTCCTTTAGAGATAATCCTGTAGATTCTGAGATCTTCTTCTTATCAATTCCAAGGGATAGTAAGTTCTTGGCTATTATTAGCTTCTCTGCATTTCTGCCTTGTTCTATACCCTCTTCTCTTCCCCTTTCTATACCTTTCATCGTAGCTTTTTGCAGATTGTCCTGCAATGTCATTTCTTCTGCCTCGGCCAGTAGTTTAGCCCTAATATACCCATCGTATTCTATATCATTCCAGTTGAATCTCTCGATAGTTTCATACGCCTTCAATACCCAATGATCCTTTATGCTGGAAGGGGGCTGTTTTATCTCCTCTGATTCGGCCAAGAAATATAACCAGTAATCTTCTGTACTATATAGCTCTTGCGCTGTTTTATTAAACTTGCCTAATTCGATGAATACATAAGATAGTGCAAATAGGTGTTGTTTATTAGTTTGATCTTCTTTTGTTTTGTGGTAGCTAACGCAGCCGATCTCATCTGGAAACAGATTTTCTTTGCTAATTGCAATTAGTATTACAGGCATCAATCCTTTATGGCTTTTTCCTTTTGGAAGTTGCGCAACATAGGTATGGGAAGCGTAAAACTGCACCCTTTCTAGAAAATGTTCCTGTTTTCTATTTTGCATCTCAACTACAAACCAATTGCCATCCTGATCTCTGCACTTCAAATCGAATATACTTCTCTTATTCTGCCCAAGATCAGGTACTTCTTCTGTGGGTATAAACTCTATCTCCGTTATCGCAGAGCCATTGGATAAATGTAATATGCTATTGAGGAAGTCTTTCATGATATCCTTGTCTGAAAATACCTTCTTGAAAGCTAAGTCATTCGTTACATCTAGGTATCTACTAGCCATATCTTCTCTATTCACATAATTTTGGTAGTGTTGATAACATTATAGCATAAGAATCCAAAAATACTATGAGTAGAGGGGGTGTAAAATCCTTATGTACTTTTTGCTTGAACTAACATCTAAGATCTTTTACAAATTCATTCATTGCATTCCTTAATAATGCGATTGCGTCGTCTTTGTTATTATCAATTTTCATTGATAAATCTGCCAGTAAAATATATTTCGCTGGATCTTTTAAAGATAATTTCAAACAAAAATCCCTATATTGCTCTATTTTTTCGTCTCGTTCTTTATATTGCCGACTTCTTTCTTCTACTATTTTTTTTAATATAGAAGTATTGAGAATTTCCTTACGCAATATACTTTGCAGATCTACAATTGCTATAAGAGATTGTGTATTCATAATCTTATTGATGTATTCATGTTCTTTTTCTTGAATTGTGATAGCCTGATTTAGGCACATTTTAAATAGAATTATGTATATAAAAATTTGGCTACAGATATTTTTTGCCGCACTTTTTCTAATATCCCATTTAACTTGATCTTCCATCTCTTTTTTTCCACGCCTTGCTTTCCACGATTCTATATGAATAGAAATCTTGTTTGCTGATTTTTGAAATTTCTCATACTCTATTTCACACAATTGTGACTTTCTCGTTTCCTCCGGAAAGCTTCCTTTATAAATATTCTCAATATTTTCTATAAAATTATTTAAAATATCTAGTACCTTATAATAATCTATAGCCTGTGCTTTATTAATCGAATCAATAACTAATTTTGCAATCTCTATTAAAAAATTATATTGAGCATCTGGAACTATTGGATAGCTTGTTTTCATTGGATATGGGTCTTTATGGTTCCATAATTGTAGTATAATTATGAAGAAATCATCTGGTATTGAAAACATTCCTTGATCGTCATCCCATTTTTGTTGTTCAGCTTCTATAAAAGACTCCCTATCGTTAAGTCTTTTAGGTGTTCCAAAAAAATGTGAGAAATCCTTATCTTCGCACTTACTGGTGTGCAGTAGTAGGTATACCTCTTCTATATGAGTGCGATTTTTCAGTGTGCTAATAATATCTAGAAAACTTTTGGTATTGTACTTAAAATCATCTATTATACACATCGCTAAGATTGTTTTTTGCTCGTATCCTGTTTTGGCAACGTCTAATAGTTTTCGTATAGAGTCTTTTTTGCCAAGTTGTAGCAATGAGTTAACATAATCATGTATAAGACGATAACACGAGACTTGACCGCTACCGACCTCTGGTCGTTTGATCAGTGGATATATATCATCTTTTATACTAAATTGATCATAATAAGCAGTCATATTAATGAGGGAATTGTAGTATGGAGGGTATATACTGCTCTTTTCTAAAGTAACTTTGCTTCTTTCAATCCCCTCAGAGACGATATTAAAAACCTCATCATTTATTTCTTCAAATCGATCGTTCTTTTTTGCAAATCTTACAACTTCTTCTAAGGCGCGATAAGATAACTCTTTTAAAACAAGTGTGCTTAAAGCTTCTGGATTGATAGATAATATAACCTCTAGATTTTTATCATATACTGTCCATATGTTGTGCTTTAAGTCAAAGTAAAGTTTGGAAAAATCTTTGCAACTCATTCCTAAATTTTTTATAGGACGCGCAAAATGCACTCCCCTTTCTATACTATAAAGAGTATCAAACTGAGACTCTTCTATCTCAAGCCCCTTATATTGCTTCACCAGCTCTGGATGCTCCTTATTCAATACTAGCAGTTTATGTTTTGTTAGTATTTTTTTATAAAACCGCATCAACATTTTTATACAACGAATATTCCTTCCACATGATATCGCTTCTATAAACCATTCTTTGATATCGTTAATAATAGTCAAGTCTATCTCACCACTTATCGAATACTTCAATTGATCTATGAGAAACCATTTGATATATTGATCTTCTTACAATTTTGTACATTCTAACCAATTGAAAATATTCTTTTTTACATTAAGTACATTATCTTTATAGCATTTTAAATTGTAGATAAATTCAGGAAAACTACTGTGAAAAAATATTGTGTGATTTTTATGGTACTTTAAGAGATGCTCAAATTTTTGAAAATTTAACCAATTCTCTGTGGTAGAATTTGAAACACAACGAACAAGCTGTTCTCTTGTATAAAAACATTGGAAGCGCCAGAAAATAGTAGCAATGGCGAGTATGCGCTTTATGATATCGGTATTTTCTTTCCAAATGAGATCTTTCCAAACGAGATTGTAATACTTATTCAGATCCCCTTCGCACAGAGGAAAATTTTCTAATAATTTATTTAATAACTCTATGTTTATTTTCTCATCTGTATTATTTTTTAAATATCCAAGAATATATCGTAAATACAGTATATTCCCCTCGCATCTCATAAAGAGCTCTTTCAATATTTGATCTTTTTCATATTTATCCTCCGGAAACAACAACTTTATAGAATTTTGATTAATTATTGAATAAATAGCATTTTCTGATAATCCATTCATTTCTATTCTATCGCAGCTTTGTATACTAAGATCATCTAAAATTTGAGGTTGTGTTGCGAATATATACCGCACATTCCTCTTGGGAAAATATATTTTTCCAAGAAAACTCTTTAATTCTTCAGATTTACCATGTTTGCTACAGTGATCCAATCCATCTATTATGATAATAAATGTTGAATCATTTTGTAAATTTTTACTTAATTCATCTATCAATTCTTCACATGAAATATTTTCTAAGTTTTGATTAGCTTTCTCTCCTAAAAGATGCTTATAATCTTGCGTAAGATTGGCTTTAAATCCTTCGATGATCCTATCGCAATCAAGTCTATAGTATAGATCATTATCACTATTATTAATATAATAGTGATGTTTTATGGAGCATACCTTTTTATTCTTCTTAAGATCTTCGTATAATTTTGCAATATAAGTAGATTTCCCTACCCCTGGCGAGCCAATTATCACCTTCGTACTACAGCTACTTTCCAATAACTCTTTGATTAATTTTTCATGAATATCGCGATCAAAATATTGAAAATCTTGGGGTATTTCAAAATCTTGCTTTAATGTACGCGGATCGTAATACTGTAGCCACTTCTTAAGTTTTTCAATATTAATTTTAGCTGTATATTTTTTCTCTTCTTCCTTTCTAAGATTTAATAGCAAGCTATTGATACCATCTTCAGTGCATTTAAGTTTATAAAACAACTGTTTTACACTCTCTTCTTTTTCCTCCAGATAGGTATTTTCAAAAATAAATCTTACTTTATTCCAAAACTCTTCAGATGCACCATCTAATTCTATATCCTTAAATCGCTGGGTCGTTGGATCGTACTTGTTTTTATATTCTTCTACTAGCACTCTATTAGTCTGCAGATAAAATTCACTGAACTCATTGTAATCTTGAGACTCACGTGAACCAGATAATATTTTTATTAGTTTTGAAAATTCCGTTTTACCCCATGTCTTTTCGCTATACTTGCATTGATATCCAATCTTTTCCGAATCTGTTTTTATCAAAACGATATCATCAAATTTAAAATTATGATTTTGATCATCATTTTGATATTCTACAATAATAGATTGGTAATCTCCTGGCTGAGACAGCAATTTATAACACAATTCTGCGGCACATAAAGTTTGATAACTATAACCCTTCCTGAATCCAGATGTAGGGTTATGTTTCTTGCTTTTTGTATTAGTTGACAATTGAATCCACCCTAAAACATTCACCCCCATTAAATGAACTTCAGCCTATTGTTTTTTGCAAAAAAACAATAATTACCCAGCATATGTATACATAGTGATTAGTAAGTGAATTATCTTTCTGAAATTGCTCATCCGTGACTTGACCATGGTAAAGCTTATTTCTTATTTTTAATCCCACAAAAAGATATTTAATCGTAAAACGCTTACTTTCTTCTAGGTATTTTTCTTTCTCTATCATTGATATAATACCATGTAGGTCCCTTAGGTTCTTCGTGATTTTTTTATCAACACGACCTTTTCTGCAAATATAGTCACGCAATAAAAATTCTAATTGAGCAATACCAATATGTACAGATGAAATGAAATCTCGTTGTAAAAAGTGTTTGATGGCTAACTCATATAAATCTTTCCTCCCTTTAGGAAAATTTTCTTTTTGAGATAAAATATATTTGCCCAAATTGCCTTCATTAATATGAAAATTGCTACGTATAAAGTCTAGTATATTTAATATAGTAAGAGCGTGTACATTGATCTCATTTTTTACTTGGGTATAACAATCAGTCTCTTCGCCTTTATCACCGCTTTCATCTCTTAACCAAAAATCATGGCTGAATAATTGATTAATAGCCTCATCAAAAGTTCTATGTTGACTAACTAAAAGATGCTCGCGCAGGTACTGCAGCTCCTGCTTTTTGATATTATCGTATTTCTTTAGGCACTGTTAACAAAGGTTTTGCCAAATAATGGAAAAGATGCAATATTATATTGGAGGCGATAAATATGGTATTTAGATGGATAAAAGGTTGTTTC
>NZ_JARGYT010000073.1:0-6107 GCF_034470605.1 Candidatus Cyrtobacter comes | reverse complement strand
ATCGACGCTTAGCATTACGATTTGAGAAATCCGATCTCTCTTTCCTTGCCTTTATAGCTTTAGCATCTATTAAATACAACCTTTGTTAACAGTGCCTATACACAAAAAATTTCTTTATATTTAATCTCTTGACTATTTTCTCTATCTTTCCTTTCATTATATTTTTTCAACTGAGTCATAACAAAATATATATTATTTATTACTCTATATGTATCTTACTCTTTTTATCCTTTTATAACTCTAAACTGAAAAATATTTTTTCACCATATTTTCCAGTTGTACTACCAATAGCACAAGTTTATTTTCATTTACTTAATTTTTCGTTTCCTTACTCAGTAATCACGTTCATTACTCTTTTTTATGTATGTTTGATAATTAATAAAAATGCAAAAAATGCACTATGGAGTATATTGATATCCTTTATTTTACTTTTGTTCCCTAGAAAAAATTTTGATAAAGAGCTTTATGATATGTTATTGCACTATACAATATTTTTAAATTTATTTTATATAGGGTTTGTATGGTGTATCAATAATAAAAATCTAGATAAATATGCATTTTGGCTCACTTCAACAATTCATGATGTTAAAAATTCTGTATTAGTATTGAGATACAATAATGCGGAGATTGTAGAAAAAACTAAAGACAGTTCGTTGATTTTTAAATCAGAAAATACTGCAAAAAATATATCTGATGTATGTGATACTTTTTTGGCATTGGAAAAAGATCGTGTTTTTAGTAGATTTAAACTTAAAAAATTACTAAAAGATATTATTGATCAAAATATTAAGAAAGACAACTTGATAAAGTTAAATATAAATGACGATATATACATCAACACTGATGAAATAATCTTTAAAAGAATAATAGTAAATTTATTTGAGAATGCTATAGACGCAGTAGCTAAGGTAAAAAATGGTCAAATCCTTGTCTTGGCCGAACAAATACGCAATAAAATAATAATAAAAGTAAGAGATAATGGGCCAGGTATTGACGATATAAATAAAATATTTGATAAGGGTTTCTCTACGAAGAAAAGTGGTCACGGTGTGGGATTAACTTTTGTTGAAATTGCGGCAGAAAAACTAAATATAAGTATTAATGTTGATTCTATTCCAGGTGAATATACTGAATTTACACTTACACACTTAATTTGACGCCTCCTCACATATGCTTCATGCTGCTTGATATAAATCTTCCATAACAAAATTATGGTATATCAAAGTTAACTTGACGGTGCCCTCAACACACCTATCTTTATCCTCGGTCCCACACCTAGGCTAAACACCTGCCCTAAATTATGGACCACCATAGTTAACTTAGGGGTGCATATTTTACAAGAGTAGTATAAGGCCTAAATATGCATTAATTGATGAAAAATCTTTATGAAAATTTTTTAAGATATTAAAAGTTATGTGTATTTCATTATTTAAAAACATATCAACTCCTACCCCTATTTTCATAGAGAATGATATGGTTCCATCAGTTGTGAATTTTTCCTCTTCACTTTGTTGTTTTTTTATAATAAACACATTCTTATTATACGTGAAGCATGGTTCGATTGTTATATAAGGCTTAAGTCCTATTTTATTGTAGCGATATTTCAATAAGTAGGTTTCCAGTGGGTATAGTGTCGCTCCAATACCTATTTCATAAATTGTGCTATTTACTGATGTAGCAGCAAGAGCTTTTGGAAAATTGCCATATTTAATAGCACTATTTATAAATGATTTTGCATTTTTTGGTATGTCACATATCTCTCCTTGAAAAATGAACTCAGTATCCTGATCTATGTACTCGTTTTTGGTGTGGTTACTCCTGTTAGAGCGTATGCAACTTGTATAGTACAGCTTTTCATTAAGATTTTTGTATTTATAATGTGAAGGGAGATAAGAGGCTAAGTCAATGTTATAGTCACTGTATATAACTTTGTGAGCACTTGTACGAAAGAAAGATAAATCAACATTGAGAAATTCATTTATATCTTTAATGAATGAAATTTTAGTGGAATTTTTACCTAAGTAAGCACCGCACTTATTATCTTTTATAATAAAATCTCTTAATTTATTTACAAGTTCATGAGAATAAACACAACTACTGCTTAGTATAAAAGAAAAAATTAATGCTAATTTTCCCAATTGAAAAATATTCATCAAAACCCGTACAACTTTTGCTTACAATTATTTATAACGTATGAAACATACTGTGCAGGAGGAATTAAGTTATATAATTTGCTTTGCACATATATGAGTTCAAAAAAATTAAATTTCTATTGCAAATTCTAGGAGGCATAGCAGAGGTCTACTTGATAGCCAACTTCTTTTGAATTATGCTCCAGTTCTTCTATTACGTTTTGCCTATCTAAATTAGAAATTTCATAAAATTTGCAAGAAGTTATCAAATCTTTTTCAACTTTAAGTGGCTCACTTGCCTGATTGATGTGATTGTATAGTCTTGCATAATACTCTGCAGCGTTACAGCGGACCCCTTCTTCCAAAAGGTCAAAATCTATTTCTTGGTTGCCATTGATAATATTGCTAGTCACATTTATGAAAAATTCCCCGCAGCTGTATTTTGATTTTGGCACTGATGTTTCATTTATATTGTCTGATCCATTTCTAATATACTGAAGTAAGTTAGCATCTTGAATAATTGGTAAAATTTTTACACCTGTATTAGCGCACTCTGTTATATATTCTGAGTTACTTATACCTTGAGCCACAACTTTTGCAAAATCATCCAATAATACGATCAAAGGATTTATATATTTTGCCCCTAGAACTCTAAGTGCGTTTATTTGAGAATATATGCTATCAAAGGCTTCTGAGTAAAAAGAACACAATTGACTTTGTTTAGATACATGCAAGTATGTATTAAATGGAGAAATTTGATCAGGATAGGGTTGGCGAGAAAAGAAAAACAAATATTCAATATTTAAGTTTTGCATCACTTTTATATGCTGATCCCTATAATCTTTCACATTTGTTTCATCGTTGCGATTTTGTGTATCGCACCAAAAATTCCAAAATAGACAGTTTTTATATTTTTCCTCTTGAGAGTTATTTTCGTAATTATGATTTTTTAAAAACTCTTTATATTCTTGAATAGTAGTAAAATCTTCTTTTGAATATTGTATGTTGCTGCGCAATAGTTCCTTTTGTATTTTATCAGGATGAAATGATAAGGCGTATATTTTAGAAAATTCTTTAACTAATGTTAAATTTGAAAAAAAATCCCCTTTTTTTATTATTTGAGATAGTTCTGTATTATCTCTAATATATTCTTTACTCAATAAATCTAAAAATTTTTCTTTGCTGCTTTGCCTGCTTACATTTTTGCCATAAGTACCGCCTATAGAACCTGAAATTTCTTCTTCATAGGCTTTGTAAGACAAGTTTGAAAATTGCTGTAAGTTAATTTGTAACCAAGTTCTAGCAGAATCAATATACTGAAATCTTAATTCTTGAAGCATTTTTATCGCTTCTTTTTCAGAGATTTGATCGTCATCATATATGTTTAAAGATAATCGAAGATTGGTGAGAACAAACTGAGAACATGCATTTCCTATTTCAGATAGTTGGTGTAATACATCTGCTGAATTAAGTTCTGAAAAATTTAAAAAACCTATATCGGATAAATATACCTTAGCACATAAACCGTCTTGGTAACCGTTATTTACTAAGTTATCTATTATATTTTCTATTTTTTCTTTATCTGGATCCAAAACATGAGAATATTCATGAACAAATATTCTATAATCCGCTTCATCTAAGCCAGCTGCATATTTATAATAACGCAAGCCTTTCTCAACATCTGCCTTATTTATAATTCCGTAATAATGTATATCACCTAACTTGCAGGCAGCATAATGGCTATTAAATTCCTTATAGGCCTTTCTATAAAAAGAGTATCCAAAATCTTTTGCGCCCCAATTTAAATCTCCGCACTTATTATGTAAATTAGAGATTAGTGTAAAGTTTTGATCAAGTAGTATGCCATAATTTGAGCTTGTTAAATTAATACAATATGATTTATTTTGAGAAATAAGATATTCTAAGCCAAGATAAGCCATATCATCGTCCTTACATGAGAGTAAGTTTTCGCAAACTCCATTGTTTAAAATAGCTGGATATTTTTTTTGTATTTCGCAAGCTAGATACGAGATTTCACAGTATGTAGAAATATTTTCATTTTTTAATAAACTGTAATCTAACTTTAAGAATAAATCCTGCAGCAATTGTATACAACTACTATTATTATTAAATTCTTTTAATCTACCTAAAATCAAATCTAGATATTTTTTAAAATACTTTAAATCTCCCTTGAGTAATAAATCTCCAATGTGATACTGACTAAATTCAAGACAATCTTTCATAGAATTTCAATCTTAAAAGTATATATATTATTTATAAATCTGTATGAATTGAATCTGCATAATCACATATCTCAGGATCTAACTTTATATATTCCATGATAGAATTACAATTTTTTAGATTCATAGGAGTATTAGCGTTTACGACAACATTGTTGTGTCTCATACATAGCAATCCTGTTATATAAGCCTCGCTTTCTACTAAAGTTTCGCACATAGACCCTTCATCTTGAATATCTTTGATCAGTATTTTTTCAATACTTTTCATATATTCATCTAATGCATTAAAAGCTTCCTTATTGGCAATTTTCTTTCCTTCAGCATTTGTTTCATAAAAATTTAGTTGCTTACTTACACCGCCGACGTATGCAGAAATCTTAAAATATTTGGAAATATTTTGCTCTGTAAAAGGTTTATAACTTTTTTTACCTATAGAAAAAAATAAACCTGGATCTGATTCAAAAACAAAATTTCCATTCTTCAAAGCTAAATATTGAAAAAATATATGCATGATATTGTAAATCGAATCGCCATGAGAGCAAGATAAGTAGGCTTGTCCACTGCTACCGTCTTTACTAACATGACCATATATTACATTATGATTAAATGTTACATGAAAAGTCTGCTTTCCACCCTGAAATAACAAAGAAGATCTGTCATGAAAATCTTTTAAGTCTGTATAAAATTTATTAATTAGATAATCATACCCGTTATAAACGGCTTTAAATTCACTATCCATTTGTTGTGATTGCACGAGATGTGCAAATTGTTCGTCTTTAGAAAGAGTTTGTATTTCATGAGTATCAATTAATTTACCATGTTTGTTTATAAATTTATCAATTTCTCTAGTTTGAGCTGTTTGTGGTGTGATAGAAGAATTAGTAGTTTTTGTATAAGTGGACATTATAAAGATATCAAAAAACTAAAAACGTTACGACGCGGCGTAATAGCAAAATAAACAGAAGCCTGAGTTGCTATTTATTGCATTATCTCAAAAATAAAATGTTTTATCAAGATATTTTATTTTAATGTCTCCTGTATGGTTTAAATCCCTCGCCTTCAGGCGAGAAGAAGGTATAATGAAGTCGTGAAACGACGAATTTAGGAAGTAGATATATGGCAAGGATTTACAGAAAGAATAGCCATAGCAAGTATGACCTAAAAGCTCATTTAGTATGGATACCAAAGTATAGAAAAAGAGTATTGGTGGGTAAGGTTGCTGAAAGAGTCAGGGAAATAATAAAGCAAATATGTATGGAGCATGAGGTATATATTATCACTGGCAGGGTGGCAGTTGATCATGTGCATATGTTTATATCTTATAGGCCACAAATGGCTATTAGTTAGATTGCCCAATATTTAAAAGGGGTAAGCTCAAGGATACTTTTGCAGGAATTTAGTCATTTAAGCAAGCAATTCTGGGGTAGGCACTTTTGGGCAAGGGGTTATATGACAATAAGTTCTGGAACCATAACTGATGAGATGATCCAAAGGTACATTGATGAGCAAGAAGGTGAACCAGTAGATTATAGTCAATTTACAATTGACTCAGCTTTATAACCCTCAGCTTATAGCTGAGGGTTATTTAGTTCTTGGCTTTGTTTAGTCCCGGATTGTGATGCAGCAAAAAATAATATATAGCTAAGTCAGTATAAAACGTCATATAAAATAAGAGTTAAAAAGCTGATCTATAGAGCAATGGGTGGAGCGACGGATTTGCTTTGCCTGAGCCCAT
>NZ_JARGYT010000072.1:0-6168 GCF_034470605.1 Candidatus Cyrtobacter comes | reverse complement strand
ATCGACGCTTAGCATTACGATTTGAGAAATCCGATCTCTCTTTCCTTGCCTTTATAGCTTTAGCATCTATTAAATACAACCTTTGTTAACAGTGCCTATTCTTATCCTTACTAGATTCTATTTTTTCTACAAAACTTTGTGATTTAGTAACTGATTCTGAGTTAGCACGTATGATTTTTTGATCACTAATTTGTGGTTTTTCAATTTGTTGCTTAACATCATTATCTTGCATTGAAATATTCTGCTTACCAAAATATTCAGATAGCAATTTGTTAACCCCAGAAACTATATTAATAATTTTTTCTATCAAAGATAATATATACCCCTTTTCTTGACTATTTGCAGTACTTTTAATATCTGATCCACCTGCATTACTCCGCACTATAGCATTACCTTGCTCTACAGCATTACCTGGCACTACGGCATTACCTTGCTCTGCAGCATTACTCCGCACTACGGCATTACCTTGCTCCACTATATTATTATCACTTTTACCACTAATGACCGCATTATCATGTTCTTTAGCTTGTTGTTTGGCCCATGCATTTTTAATTGTATTAACATTGCGCTGAGGCATTTCCGCGCCATTTTGTACTATATATAAATTTTTTATTTGCTCAATTCTGCAATCATCTAACTGTTTAGCATTAGTATCTGCTTGATCTATCCTGAATTTTGTTTGAGTTATATCATTGCCACTTTTAAAATTATTTATGTAATCTGTTATATTTTGAACGCTTATAGTGCCACAATCCCACCCGTTCCCTCGACCCTGCTGAACAATTTTATTTTCACTCTGTTGAAAATCTTTATCCGATAATTCGCTCTTTCCAAGAAAGCTAGAAGAGTAATATTTCAGTGAATCTTTAAGAGTTACCATAACTTTATCTTTCAAATCCTGCCTAAATTCCCCTAGAGGATCATGAAATTGTATATGAAAATTCTTTTTATCATGATCTATTTCTATTATCACAGCCCTCCAATGCTCTTTATAGTACAGCGGAATCGTTATTAATTTTAAATCCACTCTTCCCGCCGTCTCCTGCTCTAATCTATTAGCAAACCTTTTTATATCATCTCCTATATATACAAGGGTATTAGCCACCTCACCTCCATCCATTATAAATTGTGGAGAAGCAAGAAATATACCTTGTTTATTAGGCGTAAACTCCTCACCTTGATTTATAAAACCATCCAGCGGCTCAAGCGAATCCAGCCTAACTTTTGCCACCATTCCACTCATATCCTTCATACTATACAAGTATTTTCTATTTGATGAGTTATTATTTGCCAATATATCAAGCTCCTCAAATCCACCTTGCCATATATCATCTTGCTGCTCACCAGAATTCGAAGATTTCATACTTATACACACTAAAATCAGATGGTTATTGTATATATTAATTATTTGCTTATATATGTCTATAATAATTTATCTCTATATAAATATTCTCAATGCATTATTAAGCTTCTTTATATTGCTCTAGCGCCCAAAATCACAGTGCATAATTACTATATTTCTGTATAATCATCCTTGATTATAGTTGGTTAGGAGTCTTATAAGTGGATTTGTTTAATGCCAAAATGGTCTCCATGCGGAATCTAAAATGGAGCGTAAAAAAAGAAAATGAGAGAGTAAAGGAATTACTAAAACAAAAACTAAAAATTTCAGACATCCTATCTAAGCTATTGGTTAATAGACATATTCTTTCAGAGGAATCCGCAAATCTATTCTTAAAAGCCAAGCTTTATGATACACTACCAAGCCCTTTTATACTACAAGATATGCAAAAGGCAGTAGCTAGGACTGCTGATGCAATATTGAGTGGTCAAAAAATTACGATATTCGCTGATTATGATGTTGATGGAGCATCCTCTGCGGCAGTTTTATTCAAGTTTTTAGAAAAAATAAATTTTAAACCAGATGTTTATATACCAGATAGAATAAAAGAGGGTTATGGCCCTAGTAAAATAGCATTTGAACAGATAATAAAAAAGGGCGCGGATTTGATAATAACTCTGGATTGCGGTGTATCCGCCCATGAACCTATTGAGCTTGCTAATTCTAATGATATAGATGTAATAGTCATAGACCATCATATGGTACCTGATATACTACCAAATGCGCACTCTATAATAAACCCCAAACGCCCTGATGACCTTTATCCATATAAAGAAATCGCAGCTGTTACAGTAACCTTTCTATTTATAATAGCACTGAAAAAAGAACTTGTGTGCAGAGAGTACTTAAAAGAAGATATTGACCTCATGCAATTCTTAGATTTGGTCGCCTTAGGTACAATCTGCGATGTAATGCCGCTTATAAATATAAATAGAATTTTTGTAAAAAAGGGCCTATCTCTTATAAACAAGAGACAAAACAAAGGAATAGCCGAGCTTATAGATATCTCTAATATAAAAAATAAAATTACAGAATCTCATATATGTTATGCCCTAGGCCCAAGAATCAATGCAGGCGGTAGATTATCTAGAAGTGAGCTTGGAACCATGCTACTCACATCTAATGATTATTTAAAAGCCAGAAGTATTGCCATAGAGTTAAATAAGCTAAACTTAGAAAGAAGAGAAATAGAGAAAGCAGCCGTTGAGGAAGCTGTTCAATATATTGAATCTCAGATAAAAGATGGTGACCCATTAGTTTTTGCATATGGAGAGTGGTATATTGGGATAGTTGGCATAATTGCAAGTAGGTTAAAGGATAAATATAAGAGACCAGCGGTTGTTATCTCTTGCAAAGAGGATGGATCCTGCAGTGGATCTGCAAGATCTATTCCGGGCGTCGATTTTGGTAAAATAATAAATTTAGCAAAAGATAACTTTATTTTATTAACAGGCGGCGGCCATGCAATGGCTGGTGGATTCTCGTTAAAAAAAGAAAATATAGAAAAATTTAAAGAATATATAATTGAGAGAATATTAAAGTATTGCAACGCCTCTGAAGCACTAGAACTTGCATCATTTCTAGATATTGACATGCTCATATCAACATCCGCAGTCAACGAAAGTATATTAGTAGATATAGAGGCGCTCTCTCCGTTTGGGCCACATAATGAAATTCCTAAATTTGCAATTTTAGATGTTAAGCTACAGTGCATAGATATAAAGACAGACAACTTTGCCAGGCTGAAAGTATCTGATGTATTTATGGGTAGCTCTGTCTCTAGCCTTTATTGCTCTATATTCATACAAAATACCGATGAAATGAAAAGGCTTCAGGACCTACTTGGCAAAAATGTTTCAATTTCTGGCTATATTCAAAGAGATAGATCTGATAGAGCTGATTTTATTATAGAAGATATAATTTATGAACAATTATAGAAAAGTAGGAATTATTGGAGGTGGGGCATGGGGCTTAGCTGTTGCCAGTCTTCAAAATTCAAGCAAAGTAATACTTTTTTCAAGAAATAACATCGAAAACTTGCCTAAAAACGTATCATTTATAACTAATAATTTTGAATATTTATCTGATTTAGATTGCATATTCATCACCACACCCTCTTGTTTCTTCAAAAATACAATCTTAGAGATAAAGAATTATTCATCAAATAATCCAGATATTGTAATATGTACCAAGGGCTTTTCACAAGATGATGTTTTTTTGCTCTCTGACTTAGTAGCGCTTCATTACCCCAAAAGTCAAATAGGGATTCTCTCTGGACCTAATTTTGCTTCTGAAGTAATGGAAAAGATGCCAACTTCATCACTTCTTGCAAGTAAATCTAAAGAATTATTTCTTAAGGCGAAAAGCTCAATGGATTATATAAAACTTCACTACTCTACAGATATAATAGGGGCACAAATTTGCGGCGCTATTAAAAATGTTTTTGCCATAGCGTCTGGAATGCTAAAAGGTATGGGGTTTAGGGAAAATACACATTGCGCTATGATCACAAAAGCTTTACTTGAAATGGGGGATATTGTTGAGATGTTTGGCGGAGAGAGGGAGACAACTTTCAGCCTCGCTGGTATCGGAGATTTAATGCTTACTTGCAATAGTCTAGTTTCAAGAAACACGTCTTTTGGTTATGACGTTGTAAAATATGGATGTATCACGAAAGCATTAACTGGCAAAACTGTTGAAGGATATAATACATCATTACTGCTAAGAGAAAAAAATACTCATAGCCAGATAATTAAAGCAATTTATAAGATCTTATTCGAAGATGCTCCTACAGATATTCTTCTTCAAGCAATATTTTAAAAATTAAGGAAACTACATGATAGAAGTGGTATTAATACCAAGTAGCCGTGATTTTTTAAAAAGCTGTATAGAGCTATATAATAATGTTGCATTTATTACAGCCTCGCAAGAAGAAAGGGAATTTATTCAATATAGAGGTTTTTCTTGCGCAAATTATGGTGAATCAGGGCTATATACGCCTATATTCACTACCCCTATTAATTTTTCACCTAGTTTAGAGACAGAAAAATCTATTATTGCACTAAGCTCTATACCAGATTTTAAGTTTTGGGAGCAAGATCTAAAAAATATGATAAATAATTATAAGATCATTGAGCCTTTTTTATATGAAGATAATGATTATTTGGTATCCCATATACTTTCTGGAAAAGTAAATTATGAAAATAATTATAAATTATTCTCAAATCAATTAGATGAATTTTTATGGCTCGTAGATTTTTTAAAAGAAAATTCGAGAAAAAAAATATGCATAGTAACACAAGATCAAAATCATACAGATTTAGTTGTATCTTTGTTACAAAGTATAGGAACTACTGCATCTAGCTTTAGCAATAACCACACCCGTGATATGCAGGTATTTATTATTATAGGAAATTACCTTTGTGGAATTGGAATAAGCGAAGATTTGATATCTGATTTACTACGGTTATTACCTAATATGAATGAAAATACGATAATAAGTATTTTAGAAAAGGCAAAAAATAACCATATAAAAGATACAGAAATACATATTAATACATTTAAAAAAATTCTTCCTATCAATAGCTTAGAAAAGATTTTCTATAAATTATCTCTTTTAAAACAAAAGAAAATAATTTCTTATATAGATAGTCTAGAATCTTTTAGGGATAAAGGATTTATTAATACAAATGCAGAGTTATTTGTATTAGATATACAAAAATTGAGATTTTGTAATTTTGAACAATATATCGTACTTTCCTTAAGTGATTCATTTACCAACCCTAGTAAATTTTACCCAGGATTGGCAAAAATATTTACAAAGGAAAACTCAATAATTTCATGTATAGGAGAACCACCTATTTGGTTATGTAAGGCTAATAGAACAAACAATATAAAATATAGCTCAACTAAATCTTGTGGTATCAAAATACCGCAAGATTTAATGCCAAAGAAAATATCGGCAACAGGTTTAAAGCTGCTAATGAATGAGCCTTACCAGTACTATATAAAATATATTTTGGGTATTAAAGCAGAAGAAGTAAGTAGCAAAAAATCTTTATTAGGTATCACTATTCATAAGGCACTAGAGGAAGCAGCAACTTTAGAGATATCTCTAAGTGAAAAAGATTATATACTAAAATTTAAGAAAATACTGGAGGCCGCAATCATAAAACATAGTTGTGAAATAGATATTAATGCTAAAAAACTAGCTAAAAGCTTTTTAACATATCAAACACAGGATATAATCCTAGAAACCTATACAGAATTTTATGCAGAATGTGAATATTTTTATGAAGATGATAAATCTATCACTATTTATGCAAAAATAGATAGGATAGATTTTCTAGAAGATGGTAGTATTAGAGTCATAGATTATAAAACCGGCTCATTACCCAGCCTTGAATCCATTTCAAGAGGCTTAGAGCCTCAATTACCCGTCTATGCATATGTACTTAACAATAATCAGAAATTTAAGAACAAAGATATTAAATTTCTATACCTAAAACTAGATTTAAAAACCTATTCATTTGAGGAAAGGGTAGTTAAAATTGATATAGATTACGTTAAAAAAAACCTAGAGCTAGCCATTAAGCACTTTTGGAGCGGTGATTTTATTTTTACTGAAGACAAAGCCAATACATAAAACACATGTATTAAAGAGTATTATATATATCTAATCCGTCATAAAATGTCATGTCATATATGTGTTAAATAGTTCGTCAATAAAGCATTGATTTGCGCGTCGTATTTGTTTAGCTTGAGCC
>NZ_JARGYT010000071.1:0-6171 GCF_034470605.1 Candidatus Cyrtobacter comes | reverse complement strand
CGATCAGAGATTGGGCCTTAGCTCTCAATCAGTTCCACATCTTGTTCCCTGACAGATGTAGGGCTTAAAATTCAACTTACACACTTAACGTGACATACCATTCCTAATGGGCTAGCCCTTTGTTTTTAAATTAAAACGAGCCTGCCTTATTAAAAGAATTCTTTAATTCTACCAATGAAGTTTTTGTTTTGTAATGGTGTATGGAGATTTTGTAGTACTTATTTATAATCACCTGTATATAAATGCTCTATTTTATAAAGCTCTTTAAGGTCTAATGCCAGCTTAAGATAAGCTCTTCTTACCTTTAATCAATTCAAAATCAATAACTTATCCTCTATCAACAGCAATCCATATAAATGTGAATTCTCTTTTTGGTCTTTTTTATACATAGCTCGTCTACCTCTAAGATCTCATGTCAGTGTATGCTGTTGCGACTCTTATCTAGCTTTTCTTGCACATAGCGCGGCTTTCTAATCCATTAATCTGACTGTTATGGTTTTTCCTATAAGCTTTTCTATTGTCTTAATTCACCAGTACTCAAATTTTATAACTTTTAGCCTGTCGCTAATTGTGTATTTTTGGCTCTTATCCCATTTTCTATAATTCTTTTTGCTATGTCCATAGCGCTGCAGCCTACATACCATTCTATTCTTAGAACCAGTAAACTTTTTGACAAATTTTTCATCATAATTTTTGCCAATTCTGTAAAAGCATTAGCCGAAGAAGTGGTGATTTCGTAAACTTTAGATAATCTTCTAAAGTTACCAAGCGAATGAGCGCCTCCACTGCTGAACCTTAAAACCACATCATCTGACTTAATTATAGTAAGTAAACATCCATGAAGATGAAATCGCAAATCTCCTTGATAACCATTTAAGATCTTGATTAGCCAATTTTTCCTTTAATCCAAATAATTTTGCACAAGTGCTATAGCTAAAGTGTCATAAAAATGGCACATGATTAATTTTGAAAATAGCTTAGTTATTATTGGGTTAAATTTAACAAAATTACTGTTTATGTAATCATTTTATACCGCTTTAGCTATATCATGGAGAGTATGAACTTTCATTGGGTAGCCGAGAGTATCAAGAACTATATGACGTTTCTTTCCAGCCATCTTTTTGCCATAACCTTGCTCCTAATTTTTTAAAAGAACGTGTTTTTGACGGTTAATAATTCCAATGCTTGATTCCTTGCCGATTTGACGTCTAGTCATTGTTTCATTCATTAAATCCTCAATTATACCCCTATGTTTTAGCTTATTAAAATAAATAGTTGAAAACTCTTTTCCATGGATGGCTCAAAATCTTTTGGCAAATCTCTCCAAAAACAGCCATTTTTTGTTACATAAAACATAGCATCCCATAGCCTTCTTGCGTCCTTAGGTGCTCCTACTTCCCCTTTTTCCTATTTATTATTTTTTCTATTAAATCACACTCTTTATCAATAGTGTCACTATTTGTTTGACATTCTTATCACTTTTGATGCCTGTATTCCTTTCAACATTTCATCTTTTACGTGACTGGTTCTTATTATACTCACCTTGAATACTTAATAAACATCCTTAACTCCGTTTTACCCATATAGATATCACATATAGCTAAGTCTCCATAAAAAAGTTACATGGCTAACTTTGAAAATACTTTAGTTATCATTGAGTTAAGTGTAACAAAATGACTCATTATATAATCATTTTATATAGCTTTAGCTATGTCTATAAATATTAGGCAATGCAAATTACGAATTAAGACTTCGTGAATTTGTGATCTATTTCCTCCATAGAGAGCAATGCTCTGATGTTAATTTAGGCCATATTGTAGGTAATGTTTTTAATACAATATGTAAGGCCGCATATGCTGGGTATTAATGAATTAGTTATGGATAGCTGTTAATTTAAGTTTTGTGAAAAGTTTTTCAATTCATCGCATATGCTGGCAAGTCTAAATCGCTGAAGATGTAGCAAATGTCCGAAAATACTGCGTTTAACAATTCTTATGTTCTTTAATAATGATCAAAGTTGATAGATATATCTATCATGCTGAATTTCGAAAAAGGTCTTATGTAATAAACTCTCTACAGAGTGTATAGATCCTTTATCCTCCTTTATAAAATATTTTCTTTTATTTAAGTTCACAAGGCACAAATCCGTCTAAGAACCTCTTCTTTTCCTAGTGCATATATAAAATCATATAAGCCTTGTGATTTAAATGTACCTATTATAACTGACCTTAATTGCTTCATAATTGAATTTTTTGAAAAATTACTCTGAGCTATAAGTGCTTCGCATGTTGTCTTAATTGAATCTAATTGCCAATTCTCCTCTCTCTGTAATACATTATATAAATTCTTAAAAAATTCTTTATTAAGCCCACTTATGACTATATCTTGACATTTTTCATCTAGGATTATTTCATCTGAAATCAGTAAATTGGCGTATTCTTGAAGCTCATTTAATGTGTGAGAACGTTTTTTTATTTCTTTTATAGCACGTTCTATTCTGAGTATTTTCTCCTTATCTTGTATATTGAGACTGTTAGATAGGAAGTATACAAGCTCCTCATCGCTTTTTATATTAATATAATGATGATTTAAAAAGTTTAATTTATCTATATCAAACCTAGCGGGGGACCTGCCTAAATCAGCAAGATCAAATATCTTTGTTGCTTCATCCATTGTAATGATCTCAATATCATCCTTACCCCAACCTAATCTCAATAGATAATTTGCTAATGCTTCAGGTAGATAGCCTTTTTCTTTATATTCATTAGTATCAGTAGCACCCTTTCTTTTAGACATTTTCTCTCCCATTTTATTATGTATTAATGGGATATGTGTAAAGCTTGGTATTTTGCACCCTAAAGCCCTATATATTATAATTTGATAAAATGTATTGGTAATATGGTCATCACCTCTTATTACATGCGATATTTTCATATCTGCATCATCTACAGCTGCTGCAAGTGAATATGTAGGAAATCCATCTGACTTTAGTATTATTAGATCCTCAAGTTCTGTACTATTAACAGATATTAAGCCTCTAATCTCATCATGAAATTCAATTATTCCTTCTAAATCACATTTTAGCCTTATGACATGATCTTTTCCTTTTATGATCTCATCTTTATCACGCCATATACTTTTGATCTTTGCATGAGGAGATTCTAGCTTCATATTATTTATTTCTTCTTGTGAAAGGTAGCACCTATATGCAAATCCATTTTTTACAAGATAATCTACTTTTTGCTTATAGAGATCTAATCTCTGGGATTGGAATATAATCTCATCATCCCAATTTATGCCTAGCCATTCAAGATTTTGTGTAATTTGATGTACTAATTGAGGGTCTGAACGCTCTCTATCTGTATCCTCAATTCTTAGGAAAAATTTACCATTATGTCTATGGCTAAATAGCCAATTAAATAGAGCGGTTCTTACTCCACCTATGTGTAACCTCCCTGTTGGGCTGGGGGCAAACCTAGTCCTTATTGGATTATTCATCAAAACTATCTAATTCAATACTTGAATTCAATATAAAGGCTTATACCTGTATCAACAATATACTTTTTGCATTATCTTTAGTTGGTGCAAAAGGTAATAATACAAATGGGTTTATTTGTGAATTATTAGCCATATCTAAAATTTTTTCTTGTGTACAATAGAGAAATTGTTATTATGCCTACAATTGTTTTTGGGGTTATGGCGCAGTTGGTAGCGCGTTTGAATGGCATTCAAAAGGTCGGCGGTTCGATCCCGCCTAGCTCCACCACAGGTTTATGGATTGTACTTGATTTATTTCAAAATCTCCCTTTTCCCAACGTGATTTGCCGCACTAACAATTCCTTCTTGCTCCATTCTATCAATTAAAGCCGCAGCTCTATTATACCCTATTCTTAATTTTCTTTGTATATAGCTAGTACTTGCTTTCTTCTCACTAAGTACAATTTCTAATGCGGCATTATATAAATCTGCATCTTTATCACCACCTGAACTCTGAATTACCTCTTGTTCATCATCTTCTGTAATACCATCCACATATTGGGGTAATCCTTGCTTTTTCCAATATTCTACAACTCTTTCTATCTCATCTTCACCAATAAAAGGACCATGTACCCTTTCAATCCTGCCACCTGTACTCATATATAACATATCTCCCATACCTAATAATTGTTCAGCGCCCTGCTCACCTAGTATTGTCCTACTATCTATTTTCGATGTAACCTGGAAGCTAATTCTGGTTGGGAAATTTGCTTTTATTACACCTGTTACAACATCTACAGATGGTCTTTGTGTGGCCATTATTATATGTATACCAGCAGCTCTTGCCATCTGTGCAAGCCTTTGTATCTGCGCCTCTACCTCTTTTCCAGAGACAACCATCAAATCAGCCATTTCGTCTATTATAACAACTATGTGTGGAAGGATATTTGATTTGATCTTTATTTTTTCATATAGCGGTTTACCACTTTCCTTTTCAAAACCTACTTGTACCTTTTTATATAGGTTATTTGATGAGGAGATTTTAGTATTATACCCAGAGATATTACGTACACCAATTGCAGACATAGCCCTATACCTTTCCTCCATCTCTTTAACAAGCCATTTTAATGCTATTACAGCCTTTTTAGAATCAGTAACAACCGGTGATATAAGATGTGGTATATCCTCATATACAGAAAGTTCTAGCATTTTTGGATCTATCATTACAAGCTTGCACTCATCTGGTGAATGTTTATATAGTATTGACATTATCATTGTATTAATAGCAACAGATTTACCAGAACCTGTAGTACCAGCAACAAGTAAGTGCGGCATCTTTGCAAGGTCCGCAACTACAATATCGCCAGCAATATCTTTTCCAAGAGCAAGTGGTAACGTAGCTTTTTTAGAAGAAAACTCTTCTGATTCCAAAACATCTCTAAGTAATATCATTTCTCTATGATCATTCGGTAATTCTATACCAAGTAGGTTTTTACCCTGTATAGTTGAGATTCTTGTTGAAAAAGCACTCATAGACCGCGCTATATCATCACAAAGGCCCATAACCCTAGATGCTTTTGTGCCTGCTGCAGGCTCAAGGCTATATAAAGTGACTACAGGCCCTACTTTATATCCAACTATTTCCCCTTTTATACCAAAATCAGAAAGGACAACGGCTAGCTTCTCTGCAGCATATTTTGGGTCTGCTTTATTTGTATTATTTTTGAGATCACTTTTTTTTAATAGATTTGTACCAGGAAGCTTATATAGATCTTTATTATTATGTTCCAATTTAAATGATTCTTTTTTTACCTCTATCGTATTGTTTTCTGATCGTGTCTTTTTGCTAAAAATAAACCTCAATCTGGTAATTGAAAATTTAATAAAAATTCCAATACAATAACTCAGTAAAAAAAAGAATCGTATATAGCCTTTTATTGGTATAGAAATAACAAAAAAAAGTGCAATAAAAGAAACGAATAATAACCCTAATGTTATTATATATCTCGGGATAGCCGAATCATGCAGCTCGCCATATACATAGTCACCTAATATACCACCGTAGCCTGTAAAATCCGCATCTGGGATCGCTATATTTTCAATTAAAGCGAAGGCAGCAGATATAATGGGAAGTACAAATAAATTTAATATAATTATATTAAGCAAAGATAGTTTTTGATTAGAAAATATCTTTCTAGAAGAGAGAATTAATATAGATAAAAAGGGTAAAAAGGCCGCAAAGCCAAGTAGTAACATTAAAAACTCACAGCAAGATCTAAAGTACCAAAAAACTAGGTTATATAGTTCATAATGTGTAGTTAGTTCAGTATTTGTGTAACCTAATTTTAATATTAGAAGACCGGTGATAAAAATTATGGAACACAGAATAAGTATAAATGATAAGATCTTTGTATACATTTCCTAAAGTGGCTAATTATATGCCACATATTAACCGCCCAAAGATGTATTTAGCAAATATCTTGTTTTGCAAACTTATGCAGATTTATTACTGCGTGCATAAAACTCTCTTTCTGCACTTCCGGTAAACTAGCTTGGCGATATATAAATTCTAGATATATTTTATTTTAAACAAACTAGGCACTGTTAACAAAGGTTTTGCCAAATAATGGAAAAGATGCAATATTATATTGGAGGCGATAAATATGGTATTTAGATGGATAAAAGGTTGTTTCC
>NZ_JARGYT010000070.1:0-6431 GCF_034470605.1 Candidatus Cyrtobacter comes | reverse complement strand
GGAAACAACCTTTTATCCATCTAAATACCATATTTATCGCCTCCAATATAATATTGCATCTTTTCCATTATTTGGCAAAACCTTTGTTAACAGTGCCTAGGTGATGATGTTTCTATATGGTTACCTGAGTTTTCTAAACGAGTTTCGAAAATGGGCAAATGAGATACATATTGTTACTTTTATCACTATTTCTTAGCAGTAAGGTGTGTTTTGCCTATAACTCAATGATGGAGTTTGAAAACAGGCAGCCGACATCAAGTTTTTTTGGATATCTTGGAAAACTAGATGATTGTTTCACCTCAGGAAAAGCGTTAATGCCCTGGGAGTATGGTGCATTAAACAATAATTGTATACCTACAATATTATCTAAAAAAGGTACTACGTGTAAAGGTAGTGGAACTGGTGGTGCTGCTTTTATCATCAATGCATCTAGAGGTGCTATATATCTAGCGATGCTTTCTAGTTTTCCAGTTGGCAGCATTTTTGCGCTGCTCGCAATGGGTGTAGAATACGTAATAATGGTAGATATTTGTTCAAATGCGTACATAGTTGCGCCACATGAGTATGTGAATTTTAAGCTCGACAGTTCTGGGTCGCACGTAAAGTGTGAAGATAGTGGAAGTGGTGTAATGGTGAATAATGCGAAAAGTGCGCTTACGGCAATAGATATTCCATTTTTTTACCATTGTGACCCAAATTATGAGCCTGTTAGCGGAAAAGCACTAGATCCTAATAATCCACATGATGCTGAATTGGTAGGTTTTACATGGGGATATATGGGTTCAGCTTCACCATACTGTGCGGCTGGTGCTGATCAATATGCACAAAAAGATATGGTAGGCGGTGTAGTTGTGAACTATATGTCTGGCCTGTCAAGATTCTTCAATGGCAGAGATAGATGTCAGCCATCTGGTAGGGGCTCTCCTACTAGAGGTCAGGTAATCCTAAATCCTATGAAAGGTAAAAATGGGGAGTATATGATGCCTGCTCACTATCATGCATATTTTAGATTTTCACAACAACTTGGTAAGGTGCAGCTCTGTGTTGCTACCCCATATACATTATTTCCTATAAGGGTTGGTTGTACATATGTTCCACCACCCAATCAAGAATTAGAAATAGATGAATATACTAAAAAATCCTTATCTGGCACTAGGTGTTACCACTTTTTGACAGGTAGGACGGATCTTAAATCCTTAGGAGAAGCTCTGCCAAATATTGATGAAACTGGTAGAGGAAAAAGTGGTACAAAGAGATTTTTAATGAGCGATCTGCATCTTGTAAGCACTGTTGTTGGATGTATACAGGATTTATTGGTAAAGATGTTTATAGATCCAGTTAGCTCTTCTGGAACAACTAAACCTTTCTTTCAAACTGTCCAGGAAAGATTAAAGCAGATAGTTTATAGTGTGCTTGCCTTATATGTTTGTTTTATAGGGATGAAAATTATAATATCTGCAAAGCCTCCACAGCAGGGGGAGATAGTGATGTATTTTGTAAAATTTGCAGTAGTAATATATTTTTCTGTTGGTAGTGCTTGGTATGATAATCAAGGTGGTAAACAAACGGGCCTTTATCCATCTTTGTTAAAAACAACTGAAGATATAGCTGGCCTTTTTATGGGGGCTTATAATGAATGGGATGCTGTTGGTTTATGTAGTTATAAACTTTTAGGAAGTGAAGTTATTGGGCAAAGGGATTTGCCTGTAAGTGCTGTAAGTTTTGGTAGCTCAAAGGTAAAGAATACTTACGGTTATCCCGGGATTATAAAAATGACAACTTGGGATTTAATAGATTGTAAAATAGCTAACTACCTTAGCCTGGGATCGTGCAGCTATAGCATTGTAGGCTTAATAGCTGTATGGTTAATAGGGGCGGCAATATTTGCTGGTAGTTTGGGTTTTGCACTCAGTATTGTATCATTAATATACTGTGTGATGATTATGATGGTGATACTAAAATTTGTGCACATAGTAATATTATCTGCATTCATAATAACCGTTCTTGTAGTAATTTCCCCAATCATATTCTGCTTTATGCTTTTTGAATACACAAAGCAGATATTCCAAAAGTGGTTTAGTATGATACTTGGATATACGCTTTATCCAGCATTGCTGTTTGCATTTATCGCTTTGATGCTCAGTGTTTTTGATCATGTATTTTTTGGAGACCTAGATTTAAGATCTGGAAAAAGCTTGGTAGAAGCATGTAGGGGTGTAAATTCAATATTTTGTGTTACAACAGATGTGACGAAAACTGATCCATGTGAATCAGGGCAGGGAAATATAGGTAATAAAATCACAACTTATTTAGATCTTGGGCCTTTAGGAAAAATTACAATTATAAAGCCAGCACATATACCAACATATATGCTAGCTGTACTAAAGCTTATGCTGTTTGCTTTCATATTTTACCTCTTTTCATCATCTGTAAGTAGTTTCTTGGCAATATTAACTGGTGTACAAGATGTAGGCTCTATGGCTCTAGGTGGCATAAGTATAGGCAAGATGCTATCAGCCGCTGGTTCTGCAGCCGCTGGTATTGCAAGTGGCGGGACAACTACAGCAGGTGAGGCGGCTGGCAAGGCCGCTCAAGCTGCCGGTAAGTCAGTAGGATCTTCTGGTTCTGGTGGAGGTTCTGGGGAAGGTGATCAGCCTAGGGGTTAGTCAACTTAAAAATGACTGGATAAAAGTTTGATTAAAATTAGGTAGCTTTTCAGGTCTTGATATAATATAAGTCTAGTTCTTATTACTATTTTGAAGTTATATGGCCGTCCCTAAAAAACGTACTTCTAAGTCAAGGAGAAATATGAGAAGAGCTCATGATGCCATTAGTCCGGTGAATGTAGTGGTTGATAAAGAAACTGGTGAATACAGATTACCACATCACGTTTCTCGTAAAGATGGAATGTACAATGGTAAATTTGTGCTTAAGGCCTCTACTGAATCTGAGGAGACTAAGAAGGGTGATGTATAAGCTTGGTTTTTTTGAGTTGTTGAGAGCTAGTTTTTGATGACTTACAGCGTTTCTATTAGTATAGACGCTATGGGTGGTGCTTTGGCGCCTAATTGCGTTGTTGAGGCTATTTCTGTTGCACAAAAATTATATAAGGACGTAAAATTCAACGTATTTGGTGATAGTGGGGTTTTATCTAATCTCTTCGCTAAGTACTGTATTAATCCTTCTTCTTGTGAAATTATCCATACAACTAGTGTTATTTTAGATACAGATAGTCCTGTGCGGGCATTGAGGCACTTGACAGATTCTAGTATGCGAAGAGCAATTGAATCTGTTAAAAATGGTTATGCTGATGCCTGTATTTCTGCTGGGAACACTGGAGTATTATTTATGATGTCGCGCCAAATTCTTGGTACATTAAAGCATATAAAGAGGCCTGTTATCTCTGGGGTTTTTCCTAACAAAAAAGGTAAATGTGTTTTTTTAGATATGGGGGCCAACATAGAATTTAATGCAAACTCTATGTTTCAATCTGCTGTTATGGGTGCTTCTTTTGCAAAAGCTGTGCTTGGTATAGAAAACCCTAAAATAGGAATATTGAACGTAGGTGAAGAAAAGGGTAAGGGAAGATCTGTGGAAAGTGAAGTATTTGATATACTGAAATCATCAGGGTTGGATTTTGTTGGTTTTGTTGAAGGTAACGATATAGCGGCAGGGATTGCTGACGTGGTTGTAACAGATGGATTTTCAGGTAATCTTGTTCTTAAGGCAATTGAAGGAACTGCGAGGATGATTTTAGATATGGTGAAAGATACATTTAAAAGCACGCTGCTTGCTAGGCTCGCAGCATTTTTACTTAGAAAGCAGCTGCGAGAGAGATTCATGCAATTAGATCCTAATCATAATAATGGTGCTATGCTTATAGGAATAAATGGGATTGTGGTAAAAAGTCATGGTGGAGCTAATCCTTCTGGATTTCTTAATGCTATTAAAGTTGCGCGTAGTCTTGCTAAGGATAATGTAAATTCACATATAATCGAAGAACTTGAAATTTTAGAATCTCGTGGAATTGGCCTTGATATGCTAGATAAGATAAAACATACATCTGCTAAAATTTTTGGTTTTGATAAATGAGTGTAGTGATATCAGGTATTGGTGGATATCTACCGGAGAAGGTCTTAACAAATTATGACCTTTCATCTTTTATAGATACCAGTAATGAATGGATACTTTCGCGAACTGGAATAGAAAAAAGGCATATATTAAGTGATGGCCAAGCAACATCAGATATGGCCACTGCGGCTTTAAAAAGCGCGGCTAGTAGCGCTAATATAGATCCAAAAGAGCTAGATGGAATAATAGTTGCAACAAGTACGCCTGACCTAATTATGCCATCTACAGCTGTTATTGTACAAAAGAAAATTAAGGCGTCGATTAAGTGTTTTGCATTCGATATACAGGCTGCCTGTGCTGGGTTTCTTTATGCTATAGAGCTTGGTTTTAGTATGATGAATTCAGGTAAGTACAATCATATTGCCATAGTAGGTGCAGACGCAATGTCAAAAATTATAAATTGGGAAGATAGGGCTACATGCGTCCTTTTTGGTGATGGGGCAGGGGCTTTGATTTTGAGTAGATCGGAGCAGCATGATAGAGGTCTTATTTGTTCAAAAATATATTCAGATCCTGATCTAATTGATATTTTAAAGGTGGATGGCGGAGTATCATCTGGCAGCTTTAATTCCAAGCTTTATATGCAAGGGCCTGCTGTGTTTAAAAATGCTGTAGACAAACTTTCTAGCTCGATGTTAGAAGTAGTTTCATTATCAGGTCTTCATATAAATGATATAGATCTAATTGTACCGCACCAAGCAAATCAAAGAATTACAGATTCGGTTCTTCGTGTATTGGGGGTTCCGGCTCATAAAGTTATATCAACTGTATCTGAGCATGCAAACACCTCGGCGGCTTCCATACCACTGGCTCTTCATTCAAGAAAAAAGGATGTAAAAGATCAGACAATTCTTTTTGCTGCAATAGGGGCTGGTATGACTTGGGGAGCTTGTATAATAAAAACATAAGAGATACCTGTTTTTTTGTATGTTATTGTAGTATGCTTTGTATTGAAGTCCTATATTATATTAGTAAAAAAAATGTTTCAGAAAATTTCTCAATCTAAGGAAATAAGTATAACAGAGCTTGGAGTGGTTGATAGGCTTGTAATGGGTGGTAGCCCTAATAATAGTGAATCTGGTGCAAGAAAAGGCGCTAAAAGGGAAGAGTAGAATTTGGGAGTAATTATCTCGAGAATTTATACTGCATGGATGAAGAGGCTTGAGGCATTTTTAGAGTATAAAAAAGAATGCATATCGTAATGCTTCTGCCCTCTTAACCTCAACTAATATATGTTATATGGTTAGTTCGGTGCTATGCAAATAAGCTATAGCAAAAGCATCGTAAAGTGGTGCTAACTTTGAAAATATTTTAGCTATCATTGGGTTAAGTTTAGCAAAATTATAGCTATTTTATTTGAGGCGAGAGATAGTGTCGCTTATATTACAGCTAATTAGCTTTGTTATACTAATTCAGCTTAAATCACTATATACCTCTTTATTGATAGGCTTCCAAATTTGTATATGTAACACTTCTTGAAAAATATGGTAAATCATAATCTGTATTCTTTTTTGGAAGATCTTATAAAAAGCTATGCTTTTATCAAGTAGAATACTTACAGATAAGCATTCTGTCTACAAGTAGGTCAGTAGACAAATATGCGCCTCTATTTGATAGGATGTGCTATAGTAAGTAAGATTGAATATTGAAAGAATTTAACTAAAGAAAATCATAGAGATAAGTAAAATGGCCAATATTAATCGCTCTCTAATTCATCTGTTCATATTAGCCCAGAATCTATCTATTAGATTCAAATCTGGTGAATAAGGAAAATTGTACTGCATTTTACAGGTTATATTAATTCTCTTGTTTTTTTGGATTTATGAAAAGATGTGTTGTCCATAATCACAACTTGTTCTAATTTTAACTCTTTCATCAGAAACTCTTCTACCTAAGTCTTAAATAATAATGTGTCACAGGTTCCATTAAAAACCATTGGTGCTATCAGATTCACTAAATCGGCAATAATGTTAGTTCGTTCATATAGTAAATTAAGTTGAGATTTGGGTACAGATAAGTTACAAATAAGTTAATCCAAAAGAAAATGCCAGCATCATACAGATTTTCGCAAGAAAGTTATAACATATGTAATTAGGGCATCGTCATAAAAGGATAGATTTTGTTATGTGATAGCATGACAATGAATGAATGTGAGCAACTCTATGAATGGATGTAAATTTTGCTCTAACAAAACTATGGTCAAGAATGGTTATAGTCAAGCAAAGGTATAGGTGCAAACAATGTGGCAGATTGAACAAAAGAATAAAATACTCTCTCAAAGAGGGCTGTATCGATGTATC
>NZ_JARGYT010000069.1:0-6587 GCF_034470605.1 Candidatus Cyrtobacter comes | reverse complement strand
TTCGCTAAACTCAAAGAAAATCGACGCTTAGCATTACGATTTGAGAAATCCGATCTCTCTTTCCTTGCCTTTATAGCTTTAGCATCTATTAAATACAACCTTTGTTAACAGTGCCTATCATGTACAACGGTAATTGTTTCTATTCTGCATATAAAAACTTTGCTGATGCTGCCTCAGGCGGGTTCGCAAATTTTGCTTCTGAATTCTCTCAGACTGTTTCTGATGGCGTTACTAATCTTTATGAAGCAGGTACAAAGGTATTAAAGAATAATGCACAAATTATGGTATCTGGATTAGGTGGCATTCAAATTGCTCATAAATTATCTGAAAATGGTGCGGCATATTTGAAGGAATGCTCAGATATATGTCAAACAGTTAGTTCAAAACTTTCTGATCTTGTTTCTTCATCAAAATCAGCGCATTGCACATCACAGAAAGGCGCGTAAGGAAGAAGATACATGTATGAAACACCGCTCTTTTGTTATATGGCGGTGTTTTATCTATTGGTTTTTACAACAGAAGTTGTTGATTAGTTTTTCTTTACATGCTTCGAGGCACTTGTAGCAACCATTCTGCTGGGCTAAAGGCGGAACGTGATGCTTGTAACTTTTTAATACATAATGGATTTTCTATCCTTAAACAAAGGTGGAGGAGTGGGTTTGGTGAAATAGATGTTATTGCTTCTAAGGGCTTAGAATTAGTCTTTTTTGAAATAAAGAGCAGTAAAAACTATAAGAGATCATTTTTGTTAACAGAGAGGCAAAAAAGGCGCTGTGCAAATGCTGCGCTTTATTTTATTTCGTTAGATAATAATCAATGTTACGATTCATTTAGGTTTGATTATATATTTGTAATTGACGGCACGATAGAACACATTCAGAATGCGTTTTATATAGAAGATAACAACAAATCATAGGTTTGCATCGTTTAAGCTATAAATATAAGAGTTTGGAGCGGCTATATAGAGCTGTTTTATTTAAGGTGGCGCACATTAACAATACTATTACAACCTATTCTAATTCAGCTTAAATAACTATAAATTTGTTATATAGCTAAGTCAGTATAAAACGTCATATAAAATAGGAGTTAAGAAGCTAGAATAATTATTGCGCTATTTTATACTATCTTAGCTACATGCTCTTTTGAGTGGGGCAAGTGCCTGCCCTCAATGATATTGCTATTCTATAAACCACTTCCTTTATATATATCATGATGATTACTGTTGCATTGGTCGTCTGCAAATCCAAGACAATCAACGCCCTTTTCATCAACATCCCTGTGATCAGCGCCATTTGCCTCAACATCATTTTGACCATTAGTAGCTACATGATTTACATAATTATGCCCAGTTGTTGGATTTAGATCTTTTTGTAACTCGGCCCTTGATGACATGACATTATTCGTTATATATAGAGTTGATTCGATAATTTGAAATAGATTTAGATATGCCGACTGAGAAGAGCTGCATATCCCATATAGAGACCCGAAAATACAATATGCATGATATAATGGCTTGGCTAATTCTTCTAGCATAGAGCTAATTATTTTATTTTTAGTATCTTCACCGGAAAAAGAAAAAAAGAGCCTACATAAAGAAAGGGCCGGCGCTACCTCAGTAAATGATCCAAACCAAAATTCTTTAGAGAACGAGCTATGTTGTGGACAGATTTTATTAGTTATGGCATCTGTAAGCTTCTTATGCATATCACCAACCTGTTCTTTGTTGTGCAGCAAATATGATAATAATCTTGTCTGAACAAAACGCGCTACTTGTGGCTGTATTTTATTAAAGGCCCAATTACTATTGGACAATAAACCAACTGCAATTTCTAGCGTAATAATATATGGCATGACAAGAAGTGACCCTTCTTGATTATTAGTCAAAATGTCACGTGTATAGCTATAGCAACAAATACTATGAAGCATTCCTAGGGGTAAAAAAATTAACTTGCTCCTAGCTTCCGTAAATCCTAGATGCCCTAGTAAGCTCGCGGCTCCTTCTGTTATATTCCCAAGGTGCTCCATTAAACGTTTTGCGTTTTTCTTATTCATATTGAGCTAGCTAAAATATAAATTATACTTAATAAAAATATTATAAAAAAACAGACCCAGCATGTTACAACAAAAGTCTGTATATTGGTTTTATGTATATGATAACTGGTATCAAGGAGTAGTTTACGACATTTCTTAAGCCATAGCACTTTCGCGCTTACTAATCTTATGTTTTGGTCTTCATCAACTCATCTTATTACAAGAACAAGCCTTGGATATAAAACTACCGCAAATAGTATAACATAACTACTTAGGCATGCAACAACATAACGCAACTAATTACCTAAGAAATACAATAATTTATTTACACTGTTATACACTTGTAGCGAATTCATTTATCTCATTTATCTTGCGATATCAATATGATGAGCACTATTTTATAGTAGGATCGAGTACCTGCAAAACAACCACAGGACTATCTATTTTAGAGGTATTGTTTGATAGCCTTTTATATTCTCGAGGATCGATTATGACAAAAATAAATAGAGATCAGCTATAAATTCTAAAACTATCACAATCAACGGCAGAAGCTTCTAAATAAATCTAAAAATTTCTGCCGTGGTATGACTATAAGATTAATATTTTTTATTATTCATACTCAGAATAAGGTGGCGGTGATTGATCATTATATAAGCTACTAGCTTGATCTTCTTCATATGCTGGAGGAGGAGGTACAGACCCTTCTGAGGAATATGCAGGTGGTGCAGATGGGTGAAGAGGCTCAGATCCTTTTGAATCAGATTGTTCATATTTAGGTACTGGATCAATGCTATCTAAATAATTTTTAAATTGCCCGTCACTATAGCCTGAACTCGCATGTTTTAAAGCCCCCTCTATGCACTTAATCTTTAAAGGATTTTCAACGTTTTTTGAGCCTCGCTCCTCTAGTATAACTAAATTTTTAAACAATTTATGGCATGCAGCATCACCAAATTTACATACAAATCTCAGCATGTCATCTGTACACCCTTTATTAAGATTAAGATTCAAGGCTTCTTGAAGCACACGATTCACTCGATCTAATAACGCCTCAAAATCATTGCGATCTGCATTTACTGCCTGATTTATAAGAATTTTTGTTGTAGCCAAGCCTAAATTAAACAATCCATTCTCTGAGAACAACGCTACCCTTGACTCTAATGTATTAAACGCGCTACAATCACGATTTAAAGCTTCTTTTATCAATATGTTACTAGAATCATTATCAAGACCAACTATTTTTGATAAAATACCAAGCCTTTTTTCGATATCATCAAATTTCGAGTCACTCAAAGCTAATACTTTTGCCTTCAATAAATCTCTATTTGCTATACTTAATTTTTGAATAATCCCTAACTTTAATAATTTGTTAACCCTTTCTGTGCTTCCAGAATCTTTAGTTTTAGCCAAATTTATGACATGGTGCTCTTTTTTGTCACCATGCTGCAGATCAATCTTACATTCACCGGTATCCTTACTGTGATGAAGTTCAAACTTGAAGGCCTTATTGAGCCTTTGCGCTTCATACTCAGCTAACAGCTTCTGGAATGCGCTATCACTATCAAATGCGGCACTAAGTAGAGCAACTTGTTCATAAGAGTAAAGATTACCAGGAATCTTAGAAAAATTTTTAAATAACTTATCCAATTCTAGACTATCTTTTGTTAGCGCAAAATCGATCATCATGTTCCAAAAATCCCCACTAAGAATTGTAAACTTAACATATAGATCAGTTGGAACACTTAACAGCTTTGATACTAATATATCAAATTGATAAGCAGACATATTATGCGCACTTCTAAGTAATTTTTCACTATGCCCCTTACTGCATTCTTTTAGTATATGTTGTGGTATGGCACGTAACTTCACCACAAACTTATGAAAATCATCATATGTTGCTGCTTCAGCCGCGTAATGCAAAATACCATCTTTGATTTGATCAAAATTACCCCATAGATCTTTATCTACAGAATTTAATTTTTTTATAAGATCTACATATTCATGGTAATCCATCTTGTATGCAAGTTTGATCAAAGATTTTTGATCTCTATCTTGGAGAAAAAAAGGACGAAATACATTATTATATAATCCTAATATAGCTAGGTTATCGGCTATTTTTACAAAATGATTTTGATACAGCGCCAAATTAACAAGTAATTCTCGTGCCTCAAATCCAAATGCGTAAGCTATCTCCTGTACAGATATACAATTATTTATAAATCGATCAAAATCCACTTGTTCTGCATTAAAAGCTGACTTAATCAACAATTTTCCAGTCTCCTCATGATATATAAATATTCTTATAAATGTTTCATATGGAAGCTGCTCAGTTATTCTTTTGATAAAAGAGGCAAAATGATCATTACTAGCATCAAGAGCTGCTTTTAATAACAGATTCTGACATTCAGCTAAAAATTTATACTTCTCATTAAGTTCTAGCGGTATTAATAGTAAATTTTTTGTTATCTTATCAAATACTTTAGTATCAAGAGTTATTACCTTTTTTAAAAAATCAGCCTGCACATCAGAATTAAAATTCATAAAAGACTCTGGCATACACATCAATCTATCTATCATTAGACTAAGCTTCTCATACGCGGCGCCACTATCTAATGATTGCACATCACCTATACCACTTTTTTTTATACATAATCTTAGCAACATACCGCCATTTCTATAAAGTGGATCTTGTACTATCGACAATGGAAGCTTAACTAAAAGATCAGAGAATTTTGTAAACTCTGTTGAAGAAGATGCCAAATCAACAACCATCTTTATGTCTGTATAATTACATTCTTTTAGCGCATAATATAAGAAGTCTTCTAAGTTTTTTATAGCCATATCAGATTTAGAAGAGTCTTTGATGCAATTTAAGGCATGTAATATGTAAAAACATTCTTTATATCCTAATGAACTAAATGTTGGATAATTTAGTAATGCCAGACTCTGTTTTGTTGATACCAAGCAAGTAACTAAATATCTTGTAAGATAATAAGGAGAGGTAAAAAAGTGAAAAAATCCACTAAGCATAGAATTTATTAATTAATGAACAAAAAGAAAGCGGGGAATTTACATGCATAGGTATTAGATAACACCTACCGCATATTAAAAAAGTAGAACCGATATAGTATTTATGATGCGCTCTAAAATATAAGGGTACGACTAAAGACTTAATGTATGAGATTCACCATATGGCTGATAAATAAAACAATTCTATATATAAATCAACCTAATTTAATGGAAAAATCGGCCATTATATTGCTAATATATAGACATTTAGTCACGAGGGACCCAATCTCATTTAAAAACTTCTCAATATATTAGGGGCATCACCTATTAATGGTGTCTTAGGTTCTCTAGTCGGTCTACGAATATTATATAGTTATTTAAGTTAAATTAATAAGCTGTGATACAAGGGGTGTTATTAAGTATGCAATCTCAAATAAAATGGCTATACCGCTACCGTTGATCATTCTTGATCATCTTTGCGATAAGTTTTACTATAATCTTTGGACCTTTTATTTACCTTGAACATAGCTATTTTTTATCCTCTCTCCTCTACAACAATGTTGTTTACATGGGTATCTACTACTTTTTCGGTCAGGCATATTTATCATCAACATACATCTAGATATAGAGTAAAGCTCCTATTTCTTCCTTCCCTCAGGCTCTTTACTGTTGTCTCGTCTGTCTACTACATTTCCAGCCCATGTGGCAGCGGCCCACGATGCAGCACCATCTGTAGGATTTTGTCTACTAGTAGGTGCAGGACTAGTATCATGTGCAGGATATAATAACGGATGTTTCACTTCTGGTAAGGAAGAAAAGCGATATATTTTTGTTTGAAATTCTTCTACATTACCAAACTGCATTAAAGAAATTGATGTAAATGCACATATTATTTTTATTAAGCTCAAATAGTTGTTTGCCAAGCTTTTTATTTCCTCTGGTCCTTTTTCATTCAATTTAATATCAATAGCTTCTGGAAGATTTGTTATCATGTGCTGATCATTCATTTTCAACAACTTTTCATCAATCGGTACGCCTCGGTACCCTATTTCATGCAGATGCCATATCAAATTTGACAACGTACAAAGTGAATCACAATTTAAGTCTATCTCTGTTAAATGTTCGATAAATTGCTCTTCAGTATCATAAGTAGATTCCTTATATAAGGAATCTCTAAACTTCTTTATCTCCTCTATCATGTAAGAATGGAGCATGAGTTGAGAATTCTTATGCCTTAGCGTTATGTCAATTAGATTCCGAAAGAGCTGATCCTGTACATCTATTGGTCGAATTGGCTTTCCTGTGTCAATATAGTTACTTCTAAACCCTTTTGCATCGTCTTTCCAGTAAAGTTTCTCCTTCATGCTTTTATCCCAACTCGCCTTTAATTCTTCTAGGGCCTTGCTCCACATTTTATTCATCTCATTTAGTAGGCACTGTTAACAAAGGTTGTATTTAATAGATGCTAAAGCTATAAAGGCAAGGAAAGAGAGATCGGATTTCTCAAATCGTAATGCTAAGCGTCGATTTTCTTTGAGTTTAGCGAA
>NZ_JARGYT010000068.1:0-6589 GCF_034470605.1 Candidatus Cyrtobacter comes | reverse complement strand
GAAACAACCTTTTATCCATCTAAATACCATATTTATCGCCTCCAATATAATATTGCATCTTTTCCATTATTTGGCAAAACCTTTGTTAACAGTGCCTAAGAAAATAAAAAACCCTTCTGACCGCATGGTAACAAATTCCCTATAAGAACACAACACAAGAGAATTACTGTTCGCTATAAGAGATATAACTTTGATCATTATTAAAGAACATAATTGATGGTTAAAAGCAGTATTTTCCTGATATTTGTTAATCTTTTCTTGATTTATCTTGTGGCGGTAGCTTTTTCACTAAACTTAAATTAATACAGCTAAAGCGTCATAAAATAGTGTTAATCTTGTAAATACTTTAATTGAGTTAAGTTTAATCAAATTACCTTTGATGTAATCATTTTATACTGCTATAGCTATACTGAACACTACTAACCGTATTTATTAAGTGAGCAAGATCTATATATGATATATAGAATTGAAATATTGGTACCGCACCTTAATCTTTTTGCCATAATTATGTATTATTGAGCTTAGTAATTTTTGAAAGTGGATGTTTATCAAAAACAAGATCTGTAGATTCCTTATTAGTAGTCTTAATATATATTTGTGTTGATGAAATATCAGAATGCCCTAGCATTTCCTGTACTATTCTTATATTTGCACCATTCTTTAACATATGGGTAGCAAAAGAGTGTCTTATTTTATGCGGTGATACTATTGAAGGATCAATACCTGTCTTTAGTGCAAGTTCCTTAAATATTTGCCCGACTCTTTGTCTTGTAAGTTGTGTGGCCTTCCCCTTTTTGTTAGTGGAGGCAAATAGAAATCTTGAGGTTTGACCATTTATAAATTGCTTTCTGATTAATATATAACTATCTAATGCTTCGCATGCCTCTTCATGTAATAATGCTATTCTTTCTTTCTCTCCTTTTCCTTTTATCACAGTACATCTAACCTCTTTTGAATTTACAATGGTCTTTTGTACGGAATTTAGATTTAACGATAACAGTTCTGAAACCCTCATACCTGTTGAGTAAAGAATCTGTATTATTGCATTTGTTCTTATACCGCTTTCCGAAATATCTTTCTTAGCACATTCAAGGAGCTTTTCTATACTCACTCTTGAAAGTGCTTTCGGCAATGAAACGGGCTTTTTAGGAGACTCTATTCCAGATGTTGGATTTAATTTACATATACCATCAGAAACAAGAAACAAGAAGAATTGTTTTATTGCCGATATTTTTCTAGAGATACTTCTTGGATGTAGGCATGAAATACTTGATATGTATTTCTCTATTTCAAAAAATATAACATCTTTTAAATGTTTATTTAGATTTTTTATATAGCATAAAAAATGCTCAATATCAGATTCATAGGCAACTACAGTATGTTGTGATGCAAAACGCTCAGATAGCATCATTTCACGAAAATTATTTAGCAATAATAGGTTATAATCATGAGCAGATATCTTAACCCTCTCCATAGCCTACTATATTTAATGTGCAAATATATCTACAGAATCCCATCCCATAACATCAAGTATTGCTCTAGTTACCACAGCTTCAAAACACTTCTTTGCAATGATACTTCTACCCTCCCTTTTTAGTAATTTATCCAACTCGCCTTTAATATTATGTAAATGCAGCACATCATTAGCTGCGTAATCTATTTGTTCGCTAGTTAAAATATCCGAACCCCAATCAGAGGTTTGCTGCTGCTTTGATATCCTTACACCTAACAGTACCTGACATAATTCTCTTAAACTATGAGAATCAGTATAAGTCCTTGAAAGCCTTGATGCTATCTTTGTACAATATATATTCTTGGTTTCTGTATTAAGGTATTTATATATTATACCAACATCAAACCTTGCGAAATGAAATATCTTTAATCTAGACTCATCTTCTAAAAGTGATTTTAAAACTGGTGAATCATATTTAGGATCAGGGAAATGAACTATATGAACATTACCATTTGCATCGCAAAGCTGCACAACACACAATCTATCCCTTGTATAATTCAGACCCATCGCTTCAGTATCTATAGCGATGCTGCCTTTAATCTCTATGTTCTTTGGTATATCATATGTATGGTAGCTAAGCCTCATTATATAAAAATTATTTAACGTTAATTAATTTTAAGGTTATATAGCCTTCAACATTTAATTACAAATCGATTCTTTAAAAAGTGTATTTAATAGTTGGGTTAGGCAATATAGGTGAGAAGTATAGTGATACCAGACATAACATCGGGTTTGCTGCTGTTGATCTTATTCACAGAGAATATGAGTTTGATGAATTTAAGGTGCGGAAAAAATCCCTTATAAGTAGCGGCACTATAAATACACAGAAAATATCACTGTTGAAACCGTTAACATATATGAATAATTCTGGTATAGCTGTTAGCGAATTTGTTTCGTTCTATAAAATACCATTGCAAAATATTCTTGTAATTTATGATGATATGGATATTGAGTGTGGTAAAGCAAAGTTTAAATTTGCCGGGGGAAGCGCTGGGCATAATGGTATAAAATCCATAGATGCACATGTTGGTATTGATTATTGGAGACTTAGAATTGGTATATCAAAACCTAAATTTGCGGATATATCAAATTATGTGCTGAGTAAATTTACCGAAGAACAGATATCTGTTATATCTGGCGTGTTGCAAAAGATATCTAAAAATATAGATTTGGCTCTCTTGGGTAATAAAGATAAATTTCTTAATTCTATTAAATAAAAATATTGTGAGCATAAAAAAGTATGGCATAGTTGGTCTTCCCAATGTTGGGAAATCTACTTTATTTAATGCGCTAACAAATAGCTTATCTGCTGCTGCTGAAAATTACCCATTCTGCACAATAGAGCCAAATATTGCAGTAGTTTCTGTTCCTGATGAAAGGTTGCATAGGTTGGCTAAAATTGCAGGTTCTCAAAAAATAATTTCAACTCATGTTGAATTTGTAGATATAGCGGGTCTCGTAAAAGGGGCTAGTAAAGGTGAGGGTTTAGGCAATAAGTTTCTTTCACATATAAGGGAAGTTGATTGTATAATATACGTGTTAAGATGTTTTCATGATGAAAATGTAACTCATGTTGAGGGCAGAGTAAATCCAATTGAAGATTTGCAAATATTAAGGATGGAGTTTATGCTTGCTGATATAGAAAGTCTTGAAAAACGGATTCCAAAACTTACAAAGATGGCAAGGCAAGATAAGGAAGCTGTGGCTATATTAAAGGTGGCTGAGAGTTTAATACAGACTCTATCAGCTGGTAACCCAGTTTCTTCTATTATGAACGAGGAAAATAGCGCAATAATAAACTCTTTTCAGCTTCTTAGTAGTAAAAAAGAATTATATGTCTGTAATGTTAATGAATCTGAATGCGTCAGTGGGAATGATTTTTCAAGGCAATTTAATGAATTCGTAAATAATACCAGTATAGTGCTATCTGCAAAAATAGAACAAGATATTGCTAATATGACAGATGAGGAAGAAAAGAAATGGTTTATGGAGCAGTACGGAATTAAAGACAGTGGATTAAATAAGTTGATAAGGCTTGCTTATGACACCCTTGATCTTATAACGTTCTTTACTATTGGGCCTAAGGAAGCTAGGGCTTGGTCTATTGAAAATGGAATCAATGCACCAAAAGCTGCGGGATGCATACATACAGATTTTGAGAAAGGGTTTATACGTGCAGAGGTGATAGGTTATGAAGATTACATAAGTTATGCAAGCGAGGCTGAGATTAAGGCGGCTGGAAAATCAAGGCTTGAGGGTAGAGATTATATAATGAAAGATGGTGATGTGGTGCATTTTAGGTTTAATGTATGATGAAAGAATTATTGCTTGAAATATATAGTGAAGAAGTTCCTGCATTAGCTCAAGAAAAAGGGGCGCAGACGCTCTTTTCCTCTATAGTAGATAGGCTAAAAGATAAGGCTGGGGTGGTAGTAAGCGGTATGTTTTATCATACACCTACGCGTATAGTTATAGTGCTAAACAACTTGCCGGATACGATTCAAAAAAAAGATGAAATGATAAAGGGGCCAAAAGTTCAAGCTCCTCAGGCTCATATTAGTGCATTTATGAAAAAACATTCCATCTCACTTATTGATGAATTAGAAATAGTTGAGGGATTTTACTATATTAAAAAAGCTAATAGTGAGGATTGTTTGAAGACCGAGCTTGCAAATATAATTGTAGATTCATTAAAAGATATAGTATGGCCAAAATCCATGAATTGGGCAGGATATTCACTAAAATGGATAAGGCCATTGAAGAATATCTTATGTTTATTGCAAGGAGATATAGTAGATCTGCAATTTGGGCATATAAAATCTAATAATATTACTTTTGGGCATAAATTCTTATCTAATAGATCCATTGAAGTTATCTCATTTAGCGATTATGCATCAAAACTTAGAAATAACTTTGTTGAATTTGATCAGTTAAAAAGAAGGTCTAAAATCCTTGATGAATTATATAATTTTGCAGAAGATAATAATCTAAAATTAATAGAAGATGAGGCGCTTATAGCGGAAATTGTTGGAATTACTGAATATCCTTCTGTACTGTGCGGTGAAATAGAGCGGAGGTATATGCTTCTCCCTGAAGAGATTTTAATAGCCTCTCTGAAGAATCATCAAAAAATCTTCATGTTTAGAAATGCAGATGGCTTATTAGCATCTTTTTTTGCTCATGTAATAAATACGGAATACAATGAGGAGATAATGCATAATACAAAAAAAGTTATAACTGCAAGACTCAATGATGCGGAATTTTTCTTTAATCAAGATTTAAAAAAGGGATTGGATTCCAATATAAGTGAGATTAAAAGAATGGTATTTCACGAAAAAATAGGTTCGGTATATGAAAAATCAGAATCAACAAAATTATTAGCCGGCCTTATTGCGAAACAATTGGATCTAGATACGCAAAAAGTAGATAGGGCTGCTCAGCTAGCAAAGCTAGATTTAGCAACAGAGGTTGTGGGCGAATTTCCTGAATTGCAGGGTATAATGGGATGCATATATGCCATTCATCAAGGGGAAGATCATGAAGTTGCCCTTGCAATAAAAGAGCACTATATGCCAAGGGGTAGATCAGATGTGCTACCAGAGACACTTATTGGTGCAGTTCTTGCAATGGCAGATAGGTTAGATACGCTGTGCCATATGTTTCGAATAGGAATAAAGCCAACAGGGTCTAAGGATCCATATGCATTAAGAAGAGCTGCCATTGGCTTTATAAGAATAGAGGAAAAATTTTCTTTAAATATAGGGCTTGAGTCTTTTGGTATTTTAGAAGAGGTTATAGAGTTTATTAATAGTAAAAGAGATATGAGTTAGACATACCATTTTCTTGGCTTTTTGTTATATTTTATCACGTAAGTGTTAGTTATAGCTAAAGCGTCATAAAAATGGTACATGACTAATTTGAAAACACCTTGGTTATCATTGGGCTAAGTTTAACAAAATTACTTTTTATGTAATCATTCTATACCGCCTTAGATATATTGTAAAATAAAGAGAAGGTTTGTTTTAGCTCCATATTTAAATAATGACATAAACCTGGGTAGCTATACTGCTCTACTAGTCCCCATAAAATCTTCACAGCTCTTTTTTAGATTGCTTATAGTGAGTTTAGTAACCTGATTAATGTTTTGGGTGGATTCCATATACCTAGAGAGCGCCCAATCTACAACGGTCGCCCCGCTTCTGCAGGTGTCTTTTATCTTAGCAGTTGCATCTTGCCTGTTATCTGGAGATTCTTCTATATCATTAGCTATATAAACTCGTAAACATAAATTCAGATAACTATCTGAATTTAGGAAACTTTCTAATGTCTTTCTGCTTTCGTCATCAAGATATGGAAGCGATTTTAGTAAAATCTTATAAAACTTTTTTGCCAATATGGATTCTTCACTTGTCATGCTATTCATATGTGTGTGCATTATTGGGGCGGTTATCATGCATTTCAAATCATAAATATCTTGAGATTCTTTTCCCAAAGCTACAGCAATTTTTGATTCTTGCATATAAAGGAAAATCTCACTTTTTACTTCATATGGTTTAGCCTCTTGTAGAATGTTATATGTAATATTTAAAAACTTATTATAAAAATCTTGAAATGTTTTGTCTGTATTATATCTGTATTCCATTTTATTCTGCGAGGATGAAATAGTTGCTGATCCTATCAGTGCATTTATAGTAATTTCGAGCCCATTCTTTTCATAATCGTCTAATAGTTGTAGTAAATTGGTTAGATGTTCTTCTTTCACCCCAATCCCTTCAAAGACATTATTGACAATTCGACTTATTTCACCGAAAAGTATACTTAGTACCGTACCATGGTATTCTCGATCTATATTTAGCGCATTTAAGTATTCAATAGTATGTATACGCATAGACTCCAGTTTTATAGATAAATCATCAATCATATTCTTTTCATAATGAAGCATTTGATAAAAGATCTCAGATAATGCAACCCTCTCTACTTCAGCCTTCAGGGCTGCAGCTTCTGCTTCTGCAACCCTTGCTGCTTCAACCTTCAGGGCTGCAGCCCTCTCTGCTTCTGCAGCCCTTGCTGCTTGCC
>NZ_JARGYT010000067.1:0-6882 GCF_034470605.1 Candidatus Cyrtobacter comes | reverse complement strand
GGAAACAACCTTTTATCCATCTAAATACCATATTTATCGCCTCCAATATAATATTGCATCTTTTCCATTATTTGGCAAAACCTTTGTTAACAGTGCCTAGGAACAGAAATGAGATTATTGTACATTATATAGGAAATGAAGGATCTGCAAACGAACTACAATTAAAGCATCAGAATTATAGCTACAGATGGCAATTACAGTTATAACAAAATAATACCAAAGAGCATCAAGCATATATAATGATTTAAACTGAACTAGCATAGGCGATATTATTACATGTTCATCTACGCCGCTTCAAATTCAAACAGCTATTACTAGATAAACTTGCTTAGTAGAGGCTAAAAACTCGAGTCTAAGGTGCTCGCTTAACAAGAAACGTTACTCTAAATGCATGCTCAGGATGACTATATAGAGGTTTAGAGATTTGGCGCTATATATCTATGCATGACAATGCCTTATCAATTACCATCCATTATTGCTATACATGTGCTTAAATTGATGAATGTTGATAAAATTACTATCTTTTATCAAATACTAATACACATAAATACGCATAATTGACTCTTTTAGAAATGGATAGTAGTATCGTGATGTATATTGTTTTTTATTATCTGTTGTAGAATTGTCTTCTAAGGTATCTGTGAGATTTAATAATGTGGATTTCTCTTTAGAGGTTTTAAAGAGAAAGGTTAGGATGGAGGGTATATTTAGGATATATAAAACAAAGCGGTACTTTGAAACTTCATCAGAAAAAAAGATGAGAAAAAGGAAAGAATCCATGATGAGAGCTAAAAAGAAAAGACAAGCCCAGGATTAAGAGGGAGTTTTTATGTAAGGTGGTTACTTCTAACAATAGTTAGGGAATTTCTTGGGGGCTGTGACGATAGACACTGATAAAATTATGGTGAACCATCCGTGTTGACCAAGGTTTATAGCCTTCTCTTTGTTTATGAGATAAATTTACAGATACCTGTTAGTCAGTCTAGCTTTTAGCTCAGTTCAGCTTTATTAGCTTAGTTCTGTAATACAGTCCCAATACTAATTCTTGGTATCTGACTGTATATATTTTTTGAACCTTCTTTTGCTTTCACTCTTTTGAACAGATAGCACTATACCGAACATCAACAGGGTTGATGCTGCATTGGAACCACCATACGAAAGAATAGGGAATGGCACTCCAACAACAGGCAAAATCCCCGATACCATACCAACATTAATAAAAACATGTATAAATATCATGCTTGCAAAGCCAACAGATACCATTTTACCGAAGTATAAGGAACTATAATTACTGACACCATAACTGTAAGCAATCCATAAAAAATATATAAACAGAACAAATATGCAGCCTACAAGGCCGTACTCCTCTGCAAGCAGAGTAAATATAAAATCATTATGCTTCTCAGGTAAAAAGTTTAGCCTACTTTGACTCCCACCACACATACCCTTACCCCAAATACCACCAGAGCCTATCGCAATTTTAGATTGCACAATATTGTATCCAGAATCCAAGATATCTTTCTCTGGATTTAAAAAAGTGATAACTCTTCTTTTTTGATAATCATGTAGCGCATATCTCCATATAAATGGTGAAGAGGCTAAAACAATAAGTATTGGTACAAGAAAAAATACCTTTTTTATTCCATTAATGAAGAAAAGTGCCGCACATATAAATAATAGTATGGTTGCCGTTCCTAAATTAGGCTGAAATAAAATCAGAAAAAATGGTAATAAAGAAATAATTATTGGAAATAGAAGCCTACTAACTATTCTGCCATCAGAATTACTAAAATCATTAAAGTACTTGGAAAGAGCTAATATAACACCAACTTTTGCAAGCTCTGATGGCTGCATACTGAAATATTTTAAATCTATCCACCTTTGCGCCCCCATAACATTATGACCAAAAATATTGGTAAAAATGAGTATCATTATGCATAAAGCATATAACGTATAGGCATGGTCATAAAACCACATTATATTTATGCTTCTTATAAGAAGCGCTAATAATGAAAAGATACTTATAAAAGTCAACTGCTTCATAGCCCAGGGATACATACTACACCCACTTGCGGAGTATAGAAGTACTAGAGCACATGTAAAAATCAAAAGAAGCAATAATAAAGGCCAGAGCACAACAGGTAATTTATCCTCTAGCTCCGAAACAATTTTATCACTCAGATTCCGATAAAAGTCTAACTTGCTCATCTTGTATAAGTTTTTCTATAAGCTGCTCCAAAGACCCCTCCTGAGTTACTTCCATTATAGAATGGAGAGTGAAGTTTACTCTATGATCAGTTATCCTACTTTGCGGATAGTTATATGTCCTTATCCTCTCTGATCTATCACCACTACCAACCTGCGATCTCCTCATAGAAGACCTTTCGTCTTCATTTTTTTGGCTTTGCATTTCATATAATTTAGACCTCAATATCTTCATAGCCATTGCCTTATTTTTATGCTGAGACTTACTGTCTTGCTGTGAAACAACTATCCCAGATGGCTTATGAGTTATCCTAACCGCACTATCTGTTTTATTAACATGCTGGCCACCAGCACCACTTGCCCTAAAAGAATCTATTCTTAAATCCTTTTCTTCTATTTTTACATCCACCTCCTCTGGCTCCGGTAAAACAGCCACAGTTGCAGCAGATGTATGTATCCTACCACTAGATTCTGTTTCAGGCACCCTCTGCACTCTATGAACACCAGATTCATACTTCATCTTAGAAAACACACCATTTCCCGATATGCTTGCAGAGGCCTCTTTATACCCACCTATCCCAGTTTCAGATATCGAGATTATCTCAAATTTCCACCTTTGCCTTTCTGCAAGCTTCATATACATTCTAAATAGTACAGAGGCAAATAGAGCCGCTTCTTCCCCACCAGTTCCAGCTCTAATCTCCAATATGACATTTTTATGCGCATCCTTATCCTTTGGCAACATAAGCAATTTTAGATTGTATACAGCCTCTTCTATTTTTGCATCCAGCCCATATAACTCTTCTTGAACAAGATTTTTAAAATCATCATCCTGCTCTTTATCTTGCAATACCATTAATAGATCATCTTTATCTGAAAGCATTTTTTTATATCGTAGCGCAACCTCAACTAGCCCTTCAAGATCAGACCTACTTTTCCCAAGCTCAGCTCTCTCATTCACATTAATACAGCCAGAAAGAAGTCTGGCTTCTATGTTGTTAAAATTTTCTATAATCTTATCTAATTTATCTATCATGAATCTTTACAAGTAGGGATAAAAATTATTGGTAAGTGATGGATTTTAGCCGTAAAAGCAACGAATATCAATTTACTTATTGCAAACCAATAGCACTATTAGGGAAAATAGTATGTATAAAAAGTAAATTCAGATCTCTTATATGCTAAATTTTGCGAAAATTTTTTGCAAAATTTATGAGTACCACTATCCAAGTATATTAGTGGCCACATTTAAAACTTGGACTCTAATAAAAGAGCAACATATAACTTACAATATATCTGCTCTCTGTTTTATGAACAGCTCACTAAGATAATACACCACAACCACTTGAATTATATATAATTGCGTAAGCTCTTGTTTACTAGAATAGCGCTATAAACCATAGCATGAAGAGCTAATGGAGAGAACCCAGGGCAATTACGATGGCTGCTTCTTTTCAGACCTGACCAGGTTAGCAATAAGACCCCGCCCCTCTCCGGGAGTCATTCTATACTTGAAAACTGTTTTCATCAATAGCTTTATGCTCTATAAAACCAACAATGCATAATCTTTGGAAATATTTGATATGTTTGACGTTGTTATAATAGGCGCTGGACCAGTTGGGCTCTTTTGCGCATTTGAATCTGGCATGCTCAATATGAAAACCGCATTAATTGAGGCGCTTCCAGAGATTGGCGGCCAATGCGCTGCCTTATATCCACAAAAACCTATATATGATATACCAGCGCATCCTATGCTACTTGCAGAAGAACTGGTAAGTAATTTAAAAAAGCAAATCGCCCCATTTCATCATGAAATTATACTGAATACAAAGGTTAATTACTTATCTAAAAAAGAGGATTTTTTTCTTCTTAGGTCAGAATGCAATAAAGAAATACGTACAAGGACTGTTATAATAGCAGCAGGCGGAGGATCTTTAATACCCAATAGACCACCACTTGATCACATTAAACTATTTGAAGAATATGGCTCTATACTATATTCAATAAATTCCTTAGAAAAATTTAAAGATAAAATTGTAGTGATTGCTGGCGGTGGAGATTCTGCAGTAGATTTTGCTATTCTTTTATCTAAGGTTGCTAGAAAAATTTATGTAATTCATAGAAGAAATAGGTTTAGAGCCCTAGATGCATCTATAACCCAAATGAATGGATGCGAGAGGATTGAGACTATTATTCCTTTCCAATTAGAAAGAATCAATGGTCATAATGGTATGATGGATAGCGTTATAATCAAAAATATAGAAAATGATCAATTAATTGAGCTAAAGACAGATTTTTTAATACCCTGCTTTGGATTGAGTATGGATTTAGGCCCGATACAGGATTGGGGATTTGAGATGAATGGCAAATATATTAAAGTCGATAATAGCAATATGATGACTAGCACTCTTGGTGTATTTGCAATAGGTGATGTTGCAACTTATCATGGAAAGTTAAAATTTATACTAACTGGCTTTGCAGAGGGTGCTCTTGCTTGTCATTCAGCATATTCAATCGTTAACCCAGGACTTAAATTGCATTTTGAGCATTCTACATCAAAGGGAATACCTATTGAGTAATGTCTAACACCTTTTAAGGTATATGATTTTTAAACAAAATGCCTTAAATTAGCATTAAATATGTAAAAAATAATAAGTTAGAATAACCTAAGTATAGCTGTTGAATTAGCATAGGCGGTATATTATCTATCACCTAAAATAAAGCAGCTATAGAAGCACTATAAAATCCAAGGCATCTATTTTATTTTTTAATCCGATGCTAATTTCTATCTAGCTAGAGTTGATAATAAGTATATCTTATAGGAAAATTAATTGAGTAAACCTTTGCTTTTTGCTAAAACTCTAAACCTTGACTCTTTAATTTAATTTACGTGTTTATAACATTTGAAGGATGTGAAGGTAGTGGAAAAACTACACAATCTTCCTTATTAAAGGACTTCTTAATAACTGAGGGAATGAAGTGCCTTTTAACTAAAGAGCCTGGTGGGACAAAGCTTGCAGCAAAACTACGTGAAATACTGCTAGATGATGAGGTGGCAGATCCCGCAGTTGAGTTTTTGTTATTTTGCGCAGCACGCAGAGATCATGTGAACAACCTTATAATACCCGCCTTAAGTTCAGGTGCTTATGTTATATGTGATAGATTTTTAGATTCATCACTAGTATATCAAGGTTATACAAAGGGCCTAAATATAGAAAATATGATAAACCTACATAAAACATATGTAACAGATTTAGAGCCAGATTTAACATTTGTTTTAGATATAGAGCCAGAAAATGCAGTAGAAAGGATTTGCTCACGGAGTAACGCAAATCACTACGATAAAATGCCTATTAAATTTCATAAAGCAGTAAGAGAAGGATTCTTATTTATCTCTAAGATGTTTCGCAAAAGAATAGTCGTTTTAGATGCCGAAGTTGAAAAAGAGATACTGTTTTTACAGATAAAAAGCATACTATCGAGATCTGTAACATCAAAAACCTTAAAGTAACCTTCTCTATATCATAACAACCATGAGGACTTATTTTTAGATTTTGGCTATAACATTGCAAGTATTATTATAGAGCATAAAACACAACTAACTATAGATGCTGGGTACGGAACTTTATTCCATACTCTATTTTGCTGCTTAACTGAGCGAATATAGCTTTTGTTAATTGCGGGTAAATTCTTAAGCTTTTCTTGCCTCTCAAGCGCACTATGAGCAATTTTCTTATCAACAAATTCTACTAACTCTTCTGTATTAGAGATATTAGACGATTCTATATAGGCCATTAGCTTATGGCTATCAAACTTATCTCTTGGAAGGCTTTGAATTATATTCGTTATTATAGATAAGAATACACTGTATGTTTTTGGCATTTGTGGCTTTTTCTCTACCATCCTTGCTTTTGATAAAATAAACCATGGCATCAATACTCTACTATATTGAATTAGATCTTTATTAATAATAGGTAGTTTTTCTAGAGAGATTTTGTAGCTGATATATGATATCAGCTCCTTATCTGATATCAAGCCAGCTATATCTTCCGAATTTTCTATACCTTCAAAGATCTGCCTCAAAGTTAAGCAATATCTGTGATTAGGAAGCTTAAAATACCATTGTTTTCTTATCTCATAGAGCGTCCTGGCTGTATTAAAAGCTATATTTTGTTGTTGAAATTTTTTTTGCAAAAATCTTAAATGTGCGCCTATATCAAAAGCAGCATACTTAGATAATATTCCAAATAAATCAGAACGTAGGACCTGTTTCAACGTACCTTTCATCTCATTTGAGAATGATAAATTTGCTATAGAATCAAAAGAAATTATAAAATCTTTAAATCTCAAAGTTCCATTCCCATCCATTATAGCAAGCAAACACGTATTATACGCATCAAAATTTTGTACATTATGCTTATATATATCAAGCAATGCACTAGGTATATTTGCCTCTTTTTCCAAACTATATCTAGTATCAGAGTCATTCAAGATATGAGGTATGTTATCCCAATTTGCATATAAAAAATCAGCAAATTCTTGTACTGAATAAAAAAGATTTTTAGGCACTGTTAACAAAGGTTGTATTTAATAGATGCTAAAGCTATAAAGGCAAGGAAAGAGAGATCGGATTTCTCAAATCGTAATGCTAAGCGTCGATTTTCTTTGAGTTTAGCG
>NZ_JARGYT010000066.1:0-6992 GCF_034470605.1 Candidatus Cyrtobacter comes | reverse complement strand
AATCGACGCTTAGCATTACGATTTGAGAAATCCGATCTCTCTTTCCTTGCCTTTATAGCTTTAGCATCTATTAAATACAACCTTTGTTAACAGTGCCTAGCATGTCTTAGAAACAAAGTATTATCGTTTTGTGGCAAAAGATATGGCGCATCTATAAAGCCAGAAAAGATATGCTTCTTCCACCTCTCCCTTATTTTTCCATCCCTATAATCATTGCTGTCTATTATACACCTTAGATAATCTGGGTATTTTTTAAAAAATTCTTCTGTCTTTTTATCTATAATATGTCTTTCATACCAAGCCCTTCCATTTAAACCTATAAAACTCTTATCTGTACCTTTCTCAGTAACTTGATCAACCTTTTCCAACTCACCTTTCTGATTGAACCTAGGTATAAAATCTTCAATGCTTAAGCTCTGCCCTGGTATATACCCCAGTGATGTCTGGCTAATGATCCAGCCATTGTGAAAATTAACCAAAGCTATTAGCCTATCTGCACTAATATCGCACCCAGTACCAATAATACTATTTCGCCTTATTAAATTTCCACTGTAAGTAATCTCAAGATAATCTTTATGCGATATATTTATATCAGTACTTGTTGGTGATTTATTTTTAGCATTCCATCCTAGCGCACTATTCCACTCTATATCATCATCGTTATATGATTTAAATATTGGCTCTAGTTTTATAGTCTTAAAACCACAAGTATATATCCTATTACCACCAATAGAAGGACTGTTTGCCAAAGTTATAACAACTTCATCATCTTTTTTAAGCTCAATACCAGAAGAATAATAATTATAATTAGCAGCAGCAACACCTTGTGTACCATACTGTGCGCACGCTACTTTTGTGGTAATTGATGGCTTCCAAGTAAAGCCACCACTAGGCTTTATCTCCCTGTATTTAGAAGAAAAATTGTTACCACTTTGGCATGTATGCATGCATTTTTCAAATATATCACCGTTCAAATCACCAGAAACAGAAAATATATCAACTTCCATACTCTCATCCTGTGATCTTAAAAAAGATGAGCATTCACTTTTACATCTATTATAGCAAACTTTACCAACAGGCCTTGTTACTATAAGTACCTTATCGTTATTGCTAAATTCCCATGCAAAAACACATTCTTTGTATAAATCAGCATAAGCCCCCTTACCTAATAAAGAGGCTAGCAGCAATAATAGAAAGAAAAATATGAATAAATGGCCTAATTTACTTCTTTCTAACATAAAAGAACTTTAAACCATAATAAGCTTGCATCTTGTGTATTACTTTAATACCTAATAACTAATAGAATTATCGTAATCTAATTTTTATTATCGATGCAAACCTTTTAAATTTTATGATCTAAAATAATCTGTAGACAGAACATGTTGAATAATAAGCATTTCTCAACATGCTACTTTATAGCATGTCTCATTACATGATGCCTTACAATTATGTAGGTCGCTAAGAATCTAAATGCAGCATATAAAACACTACCTATAGCAAAACCTACAAGCCCCATACCCAAGGTAATCCCCATATAATATGATATCGGAATCTGTATTAACCATATAGATAATATATTGCACACCATATCAGCCTTAACTTTTTCCACAAGTTTTAGATACATTGAATTATTCTGATACATAGCCATGAATATTACATATAAACTAGCAATTGCAACAGGGGTATATGCAAGCGCCCTTATTTCTTTAAACAATGTAAAGGCGACTAAAATATGCGACCTAAATATAAGTATAATACAACATAATATACAGGCGCTTATAAAAAGAAGCCTACCATTTGCAATATAATATGAATAAAAACTCTTATAATTGTTCTTCCCAAGCTCAGCCCCACCTAATACATTGAATCCAGATGAGATGTACATAACAATTATAAATGATATTATTGTTATTGAAAAAATAATCCTAGAGGCAACAAATGCCTCCTGCCCAAGAAGATTGCCAATTATAGAGAATATCAACGAATTACCAAAATGGTCACAAATCATAGCAAACATTGATGGAATACTTAATACCGATATTCTTTTTAGATTTTTATGTAGCTTAAACACAATTCCATTTACATATTTTTTAATTATAAAAAAGTAAAGAAGAGCAAAAAGTAGATTATGTATTAAAGCAGCGTATCCCGCACCCTTTGCCCCTACCAATTTATGAACTAATATAACCCTGATTACAAATCCAAAAACCCCATCACAAATACTCATAATGCTTAGAATTTTTATTTTTTTATTCAAAAGCAGCGTGATATTTCCAATTATACAAAATGCACTAAGAGGGTAGGATATCAGATACATATCCATATAAAACTTGCACAGCTCAAATGTATCACCAGAATTACTATTAAGCCCAAAAAAGGCAATTAACTCATTATTAAAAAGAAAGATTAGAAACATCATTATGATGGAAATTAGCATGGCAAAAGTGATACCCGCTGTAAATGCTTCTTGAAAATTTTTGGTTCCAGCACTCTTACTACCTAATATTCTATAGCCTGTAAAAGATGCATAAAGCGCGCCATCAAATAATGTAAATATGGCAAATGCACATGAACCCGCAACCATTGCCTCAATGCTGTACCTACCTAAAATTGGAACCACCGCAAATTTAGCAAGAAACCCTGGCATCGAGGAAAGTAATGCGGGAAAAGAAAGTTTTGCAAGCTCCTTAACTCTATTCATCTAATGAAATAATATATCAACTAACCAAGATACTATACTGCAAAACGTGTCATTTTAAAGCCTAACTCACTTGTTATAGCTAATTATATAAACCTAATAAATAAATATAATCTTTTCTTGCAGCATTGCAGTGCATATAAATAGTGACTATATTTATTTTGTTGATTTTTGTATTTAGGTTTGTATATGTCTTTAGTTGGCAGAAATGCTCCAAATATCATAGCCGCAGCCGTGATGCCTGATGGCTCGATAGATAACCAATTTAATCTGGCTAAATATTCTCAAGGGAAGAGAGCTATAATACTCTTCTACCCATTAGATTTTACTTTCGTCTGTCCGTCAGAAATCATAGCTTTTAGTAGAAAAAATAATGAATTTAGACAAAGGGATGCTGTAGCCATAACTGTAAGCGTTGATTCTCATTTTACTCATGCAGCTTATAGAAAAACTCCTCTAGAAAAAGGCGGGATAGGAGAAATAGAAGTACCAATGATATCCGATATAACAAAAGAAATATCAAGAAATTATGGGGTATTAACAGATGGTGGAATAGCACTTAGGGGCACATTCATAATAGATAAGAATGGTATAGTAAAACATTCGCTTGTTAATGATCTACCACTTGGTCGGAATATAGACGAAATAGTGAGGACATTAGACGCACTTATACATGTTGAAGAAAACGGTGAAGTTTGCCCAGCCGGATGGAGAAAAGGTGATAAAGCAATGAAACCTACACAAGAAGGGGTCTCTGATTATCTTAAAAAGCTTATCCCTTAGTTCATTAAAAAATGATTTAAGGAGTAATAGTACTTACTCTTGCAGTTATAAGTTTGGCGCTTTGTGGGTGCATATTAAAATAACTTGTATTAAGATAAATAATAGCACATTAATTGAGGGTTTTTATGCACCACAGTAAAGTTATAATTTTAGGCTCTGGCCCAGCAGGTTATTCGGCTGCAATATATACAGCAAGAGCTTCATTAAACCCATTAATAATTTCTGGCTCTCAGCCTGGGGGGCAACTTACTATAACTACAGATGTAGAAAATTATCCTGGCTTTGCAGATCCAATTCAGGGACCATGGCTTATGGACCAAATGAAAATGCAAGCAATAAATTGTGGTGCACATGAGGTGGATGACCATATATCCCATGTGGATTTCTCATCTAGACCATTTAGATTAACAGCTGAATCTGGTAACGAATATTCATGTGATGCCCTTATTATCACAACAGGAGCTAGTGCAAATTGGCTTGGATTAAAAAGCGAGGAAAAATTTAAAGGATTTGGTGTTTCTGGATGCGCAACTTGTGATGGACCTCTCTATAAGAAAAAAACAGTAATGGTGATTGGAGGTGGCAATACAGCGGCGGAAGAGGCACTTTATCTTTCAAAACATGCGGCTAAGGTAATACTTATTCATAGAAAAGAAGCACTAAAAGCTGAAAAAATCTTACAAGAACGGGTTTTTTCAAATGCTAAGATTAGTATACTATGGAATAGAGAACTTGTAGAAGTTTTAGGAACAGAAGATCCACTCTCTGTAAATGGTGCTTTGATAAGAGATACAAAGTCTGGCAAAGAAGAAAAATTAGACTTAGATGGAATTTTTGTTGCTATTGGCCATTCACCTAATACAACTATCTTCAAGGATAAAATTGAGATGGACATACACGGGTATATTGTTACAAATAATACAAAAACTAATATACATGGAGTTTTTGCAGCTGGTGATGTGCAAGATAGAATATATAGACAAGCCGTAACTGCTGCTGGCACAGGCTGCATTGCAGCGTTGGAAGTAGAAAGGTACCTTTCTTAAACTAAGATATTTTGTTAACAAGAGCAAAGATTCTATTAGCCTTCATTCTATTCTGTTTTCTGTATTTTTTTTACGGTTTTTATGTATTCGTTAATGTAACGATACCATATCATATTAAAAATTATTCTAGCTGCAATGTTGAAGAATCTATAGCAGTACTTACGGGTGGTAGCCATAGGATTATGGAGGGGATTAATCTATATTCAAAAAACATTACAAAACCCATATTAATCAGCGGTGTAAATGGGGCTGGCGCATATAATAATATCAGAAAAATATTTGAATTACGAAACATTGATTTATCAAACCTCATGATTGGATATCACGCACAAAATACAAGGGAAAATATAATAGAAATAAAAACATTTATGGCAATAAATAGGCTAAATCATGTAACGGTGGTTACCTCATATTACCACTTGCCTAGAGTATATTTTGAGCTTAAAAGGGCTAGTGTATGTAAATTTACTTTTTGTACACCATTAAGTGGTAAAGATGCTAGTTTTGGAACATTATTTTTAGAATATGTTAAATTGCTGCTATCTACCGTTGATGTTATAACACTGAACTGGATAGACAATTATAATAAGACATTATCCTATTTTTTAAAAATGCTTCATAATAAATGAAAAGAAGATTTTATATTTCAACACCAATATATTACGTCAATGATAAGCCTCATATAGGGCATGCGTATACCTCGATTGCCTCTGATATAATAGCAAGATCTAAAGCTCTTTCCGGCTTTGATGTCCATTTTCTAACTGGAACAGATGAACACGGACAAAAGATAGAAAAAGCTGCTAAAGATACTAATATTAACGAATTCGTATCTAATTTATCGTCAAAATTTGCCTCTTTATGCAAATTAGCCAATATATCAAATACAGATTTTGTCAGAACTACAAGTGAAAAACATAAGTCATTTGTCCAATCTGTATGGAGAAAAATATCTGATGCTGGCTACATATATCTAGCTAAGTATAGTGGTTGGTATTCAATTAGAGATGAGGCTTTTTATCAAGAAGATGATCTTATAAATGGTAAAGCACCTTCTGGAGCAGATGTTGAATGGATAGAAGAAGAGAGTTATTTCTTTAAATTATCAGCTTTTCAGGATAAGCTATTGGAGCTTTATGAAAAAAATCCAACTTTTATATTACCAGCTGCAAGGCGTGCTGAAACTATATCTTTCGTAAAATCTGGATTAAAAGACCTTTCAATATCGCGTACCACATTTAAGTGGGGTATACCAGTACCAGATCATGAAGAGCATGTCATATATGTATGGTTTGATGCACTTTTTAATTATCTATCTTACCAAAATGGTTTTTGGCCGTGTGATCTGCATATTGTTGGCAAGGATATATTAAGATTTCATACTGTTTTTTGGCCTGCATTTCTTATGGCAGGGGATTTTGAACTACCTAAAAGAGTTTTTGCACATGGCTGGTGGACAAATGAAGGCGAAAAAATATCTAAATCTCTTGGAAATGTTATAGACCCTATCAAAGAAATAGAAAAGTTTGGTCTTGATTATTTTAGATATTATCTAATTAGGGCAATGCAATTTGGAAAAGATGGTGATTTTTCACAAAACATCTTAATATCTTTAGTAAATGCGGAATTAGCTAATAATATTGGAAACTTGGTTCAGAGAGTTACTTCATTCGTATATAAAACAAATAATGGGGTTGTACCTACCCCAGAAACTCTAACTAAAGAGGAGGTAAACTTACTAGATAAAGCATATGATGAAGTTAGCTGCGTCATACAGTCTATAGATAACCAAGAATTACATAGCGCAATTGAGCATATTGTATCGCTTGGAAAAATAGCAAACCTTTATATAGATAAATCAGCCCCTTGGAAACTTAAGAATACAGATATTAAGAGAATGAATACAATACTTTATACACTACTTGAATTGATAAAAGTAATTGGGATACTATTACAACCGTTCATTCCAGATTCCGCAGCCAAGATCTTAGATATACTTCAAGTACAAAATAGAAAATTTTCTGCCGTTTCAGAAAAATTAAAACCTGGGACACAAATACTGCTACCAGAACCAATTTTTAAGAAAATAGAGCCCATTACTAAAAATTAACCTTTTTATAAAAGCTAAATAGCCTGTGGTATCTGTTAAAACCACAGGCTATTTATTATAAAGCTCATATTTTTTAAAGAGGTTCATATTTCCAGATCGCACAGGATATTAGTGAGACACCCTCCTACAAAATTTATTATACATCTTTCAGAAACTCTTACTCGACTAATTATATGTTAGAAATTACAGCAAACTCCCAAAGCAACACTTTGCTAGGGATCGTATAGTAAAAGCAGTTAAATTATAGTCAGTACTATAGGCACTGTTAACAAAGGTTTTGCCAAATAATGGAAAAGATGCAATATTATATTGGAGGCGATAAATATGGTATTTAGATGGATAAAAGGTTGTTTCC